>JAKQLM010000313.1 GCA_029567145.1 Pseudomonadota bacterium | reverse complement strand
TGTCGGCGATCAACGGCACGTCGATTGCCCGCGGGTCAAGCTGGGCGCGCGATCTTCTGGGCAAGCAGGTGCTGCCCGCAGGCCTGTCGCTGATCGAAGACCCGCACCGCCCCCGGATGTCCGCCTCGCGCCCCTTTGATGGCGAGGGGCTGGCGACCCGGCGGCGGCAGATCGTAGCCGATGGCGTGCTGACCGGCTGGGTGCTGGACCTGGCCACGGGTCGCAAGCTGGGGATGGCGTCCACCGCCAACGCGATGCGAGGGACCTCGGCGCCACCGTCGCCATCGACCAGCAACATCGACCTGACGCAAGGGTCGGTCAGCCGCGATGACCTGCTCAAGCAGATGGGGACGGGTCTTCTGGTCACGTCGATGATCGGCTCCACCATCAGCGCGACGACGGGGGACTATTCGCGCGGCGCTTCGGGGTTCTGGGTGGAAAACGGCCAGCTGGCCTATCCGGTCCACGAATGCACCATTGCGGGAAACCTGCGCGACATGCTGCTGCGGATCATCCCGGCCAATGACGCGCGGGCGCATCTGTCCACCCGCGTGCCGTCGCTGCTGATCGACGGGATGACCCTTGCCGGCGCGTGACCTGGCCCTTCTGACCGACGCCGCGCGCGACGCGGGTCGGATCGCGCTGCGTTTCTGGCGCAAGGACCCCCAGGTCTGGGACAAGGGCGGCGAGCATGGCCCGGTGACCGAGGCTGATCTGGCCGTGAACGACATGCTGAAGGCACGGCTTCTGGCGGCGCGGCCCGGTTACGGCTGGCTGTCCGAAGAAACCCCCGACGATGCCGCGCGCCTGTCCTGCGAGACGGCGTTCATCATCGACCCGATCGACGGCACCCGCGCCTTCATCGCGGGGGAAGAGACGTTTGCCCACTCGCTTGCCATTGCTCACAAAGGTCGGGTGACGGCGGGGGTGGTGTTCCTGCCCGCGCTGGACCGGATCTACACCGCATCCGAAACCGCGCCGCCGCTGAAGGATGGCCAGCCGATTGCCGCAAGCCGCCGCGACCGGCTGGAGGGCGCGGATATCCTGACCACCAAGGTCAACATGGTGCCGGAGAAATGGCCCGGCGGCGTGCCCGAGATCACCCGCCATTTCCGAGCCTCGCTGGCCTATCGCTTGTGTCTGGCGGCAGAGGGTCGGTTCGACGGGATGCTGACCCTGCGCCCGGCCTGGGAATGGGACATCGCCGCCGGAAGCCTGATCGCCGAAAAGGCGGGGGCGGTGGTGACCGATCAACGGGGTGAAAGCTTGCGGTTCAACACGGCCAGCGCCCTGGCGGACGGCGTGCTGGCCCTGCCCCCCGCGCCCCATGCCGACGCCGTGCGCAGGTTGCGGGGCTAGCGCCGATTTCTTTAAAGAAATCGGACCGGAATTTTGAAAAATTCCGGTCCGAGCGTTGATCCGAAGTGCTTATTTCCGGGGGCCTTTCGGCGGGACAAAGCGTTTCGTGGTGTCCTTGGCATCGGCTTTGGGCCGTTCGGTCCGAGGTCCGGCCGAACGGGGTCCATCAGAACGGGACTTGTCGAACGGTTTCTTGAACCCGCCTGGCTTGCCCGGACCGGCTCCGTCACGCTTTACATAAGGCCGCGCATCGTCGCCCTTGGGGGCATAGGTCTTTTTCGGGCGATCCCCGTCCTCACGCGGTTTGAAACCTTCGCTGCGTGGTTTGTAGCCTTCGGTCTTGGCGGCATAGGGCTTGCGGGCGGCCCCTTCCTCACGCGGCTTGTAGCCTTCGGTCCGGGGTTTGTAACCCTCGGTCTTGGCGGCGTAGGGTTTGCGGGCAGCGCCTTCTTCACGCGGTTTGTAGCCTTCGGACTTTCCGGCATAGGGCTTGCGGGCAGCCCCCTCTTCGCGCGGCTTGTAGCCTTCGCTGCGCGGCTTGTAACCGCCGTCGGAGGAATGGCTTTTGTAGCCCACCGCGCGGCCCGGCTTGTCCGCCGCACCACCATGGCTTTTGAATCCGGGGGACCGGGGGGCGGACTTCTGGTCCGGCGTCCAGCGCGGTTTGCTGGGGCGGTCTTCGGTCGCGTCGGCAGCAGGCGCGCGGTCTGCATAGGGCTTGGCGACATAGGGCTTGCGCGCCGGGGCCGCTTCGGTCGGGGCCACGCGCGGGCGGTCGTCGTACTTGGCCCTGGGCTTTGGCGCATGGTCCGCGCGGGGGGCTTCGGCTTCGCCGTCCTCGACCACGCGGGGCGGCTTTGGGGCATAGGCGGGCTTGTCGCTGCGCACGGGGCGTTCGGCGCGGTCCGGGCGTTCAGCGCGGTCCGGGCGTTCAGTCCGTTCGGGCCGTGCCGGGCGTTCGAAACGCGGTTTGTCCAGATCGGGCTCGCCCTCGATCCGCGCCATGATCAGGTCGCGGTCCAGTTCGACCTGCGTGCCGAACTTGCCCGCCATCGCTTCGGCGATCTGGACAAAGGTCTCATCCTCGCGCACGCGGATTGCGCCGATGCTGTCCTTGCCGATATCCCCGGCATCGCAGATTTTCGGCAACAGCCAGCGCGCTTCGGCCCGGCCAGCACGGCCCACACCGATGCGGAACCAGACCGAGGGGCCAAAGTCGCCCCGTTCGCGCGGAGGCGACGGCGGAGCGGTAGGGCCATCGGTCGACAGCACTTCGGGGGCCGACCGGCCCTCGCGCCACAGCCGGACAAAGGCGGCGGCTAGCGCTTCGGCACCGAACTGCTCCAGAAGGTCGGTCGCGATCGCCACGTCCTCGCCGATCGGCGCGGTCAGGGTCGGATGCTCCATGATCCGCAGGTCATCCTTGGCCTGCACTTCGTCGGCACCCGGGGCAGCGGCCCATTCGGCCACCACTTTCGCGCCTTGCAGCAGGCGCTGGGCCTTCTTGAATTCCGCTGGGGTGACGATCAGCGCCGAAACGCCCTTTTTCCCCGCCCGCCCGGTCCGACCCGACCGGTGCAAAAGCGTTTCCGAGTTCGACGGCAGGTCGGCGTGGATCACCAGTTCCAGGCCCGGCAGGTCGATGCCGCGCGCGGCGACATCGGTGGCGATACACACCCGGGCACGCCCATCGCGCAGGGCCTGCAGCGCGTGGGTGCGTTCCTGCTGCGAAAGCTCACCGGACAGGGCGACGACCTGGAAGCCCCGGTTGCCCATCCGGGCGATCAGGTGGTTCACGTTGACGCGGGTCTTGCAGAACACGATGGCGGTGCGGGCATCGTAATAGCGCAGCACGTTGAAGATCGCATGTTCGCGGTCACGCACCGCAACCGAAATCGCGCGGTATTCGATGTCGACATGCTGGCGCGATTCGCCCTGGGCCTGGATGCGCAGCGCGTCGCGCTGGAATTCACCGGCCAGTTTCTCGATCTCCTTCGGCACGGTGGCCGAGAACATCAGCGTCCGGCGCTCCGGCGGCGCAGCGGCCAGGATGAACTCCAGGTCTTCCGCGAACCCAAGGTCCAGCATCTCGTCGGCTTCGTCCAGAACGGCGGCTTTCAGGCCCGACAGGTCCAGGCTGCGACGCTCGATAT
The DNA here is from genome assembly GCA_029567145.1 of Pseudomonadota bacterium. Taxonomy (GTDB): domain Bacteria; phylum Pseudomonadota; class Alphaproteobacteria; order Rhodobacterales; family Rhodobacteraceae; genus Tabrizicola. The sequence goes on along the minus strand of JAKQLM010000313.1, from coordinate 4,003 downwards.
GGTCGCGCAGACGGCCGGGCGTGCCGACGACGATATGCGCCCCACGCTCCAGCGCCCGCTTTTCGGTGCGGTAGTCCATGCCGCCGACACAGGTGGCGATCTTGGCACCAGCGCCCGCATACAGCCATTCCAATTCACGCGCGACCTGCAGCGCCAGTTCCCGGGTCGGAGCGATGACCAGCGCCAGCGGGTGATCGGCATACAGCAGCGTGTCCTGCCCGTTCAGGATTTCCGGCGCAATCGCCAGGCCAAAGGCCACGGTCTTGCCCGATCCGGTCTGCGCCGACACCAGAAGGTCGCGTCCCGCCACACCGTCGACCAGCACGGCATCCTGCACGGCGGTCAGGGCCTCATAGCCCTTGCTTGCCAAAGCCTGCGCCAGCGGCGCGGCCACGTTTTCAATCGTCATGGATGTCTTTCCAAAGGGGGACGCGCTTTGCGCCCGATAAGCCATACGGCCCCTGTCCCTTTGGTGCGGGCCTCCTCGCCCACAGTCCCGGAATCTCGACCGTCGGGGGGCAGTATCCGAAACGGCGCGGGCTGTATAGGGCCAGATCGTGGGTTGCGGCGTGCGACCGGTGGCGTCAGGTCGGGCAAGCGTCTAGCATGGGCTGTCGATCCCCCGCTGCGACAGGACACGCCGATGCCCCAAAAGCCCCGCGCCCGCGATCTGGGCCTGCCGTTCCCCGGCACGCCCGGCCCGTTCAACGCCATCACCGATGTGGCCGGGGTTTGCGTCGGTTTCACCACCCTGACCGACCCCGCCCGCCAGATGCGCACCGGGGTCACCGCGATCCTGCCGCGCCCGGAAAAGGGCAGCCCGCAGCCGGTCTGGGCCGGGTTCCACGCTCTGAATGGTAATGGCGAGATGACGGGCGTCCACTGGGTCAACGACGCGGGCTATTTCCTGGGGCCGATCCTGATCACCAACACGCATGGCATCGGGGCCTGTCACCACGGCGCGGTGGACTGGATGATCCGCACCTACGACAGCCATTTCCGCGACCGGCACGCCTGGGCGATGCCCATCGTCGCGGAAACCTATGACGGCGTGCTGAACGACATCAACGCCCTGCACGTGACGCCCGACCACGCGATTGCCGCGCTGGAGGCCGCCACCTCGGGCCCCGTCGACGAGGGGTCAACCGGCGGCGGCAACGGGATGATCGCCTATGAGTTCAAGGGCGGGACCGGCACCGCCTCGCGCCGGGTCGTGGTGGGTGGGGTGACCTATACTGTCGCGGCCCTGGTGCAGGCGAACTATGGCCGGCGAGAGTGGTTCACCGTGCTGGGCGTGCCGGTCGGAAAGGCAATGCCGCTGGCGCGACCTTTCCGCATGGTGAAGCCGGAGACGGGGCCGCAAGAGATGGGGTCGATCATCGTCATCCTGGCCACGGATGCCCCGCTGTCCGACGCGCTGTTGCGCGGGCTGGCCAAGCGGGCGGCGCTGGGCATCGGGCGCTCTGGCTCTCCGGGCGGCAATTCGTCGGGCGACATTTTCCTGGCCTTTTCCACCGCCGATCCGATGCCCGAGCCCCTGGCGCTTGGCGCGGTGGTGACCCGGCGCAGCCTGAACTGGAACGAGATGGACCCGATCTACGAGGCCGCCGTGCAATCTGTCGATGAAAGTGTGATCAACGCCATCGTCCAGGGCGAGGATGTGGTCTGCGTCAAACCGGCGGGCGGGGTCTGCCCCGGCATCGACACCGCCGAGCTGTGCCGCATCGTGCTGGGCGCGGTCAGCGCCGGTCCTGCTCCAGCCAGTCGATGAACAGCCCCAGCGCCCGGTTCGGCACCCGGCTTTTCGGCCAGACCAGATAGTAACCGGCGTCCAACTCTTCGTACCCCTCCGCTGCCGCGACCAGACGGCCTCGGTCGCGTTCCGCCTCGAACAGGAACGACGGCAGCAGCGCCAGCCCCAGACCCAGCGCCGCCGCTTCCGAGACATGCGAGAACTGGTCGAACAGCATGCCCTGCAACCGCCCGATCGGCACCTTGCGGCGGGCGAACCAGTCCTCCCACGCGCCGGGGCGGCTGGCCAGATGCAGCAGCGGCAGGTCCAAAAGCGCGCCCGCGGGCAGCGGCCCGTCCGGCAACAGGCCCACCGGCCCCGCCGGAATCACCCGTTCCCGCATCAGCTCGCGGTAGTCCACGCCCTGCCAGTCCTGCACCCCGAAATGCACCGCCGCGTCAAAGGCTTCGCGCCCGAAATCGAACGGGGCCAACCGGGTGGACAGGTTCACCGCCACCTCGGGATGCGCCTGCGAAAACGCCTTCAGGCGCGGCAGCAGCCAATGCGTGCCAAAGGCGGGCAGGACTGCCAGGTTCAGGCTCATCCGCGCCCCCGCCGCCCGGATCTTCAGGCTGGCCTTCGCCAAGTCCTGCAGATAGCCCCGCGCCGATTCGGCATAGTCCCGCCCCGCCGGGGTCAGCACCAGCGCACGGCCCGCCCGTTCGAACAGGGACACGCCGATCTGGTCCTCCAGATGCTTCAACTGGCGCGAGATGGCGGAATGCGTCAACGACAGCTCCCCCGCCGCCAGCGTGGCCGACCCCAGGCGGTCAACCGCCTCCAGCGCCAGCAGGGAGCTGACCGAGGGAAGAAAGCGGCGTGGGGCAATCATGTGCAGAAACCTCACATATCGGCGACTTATCATCGGTTTTAATGGAGTTTTCCTTGAGATACACCCCGGAAATCCCCCTCGGTCCAAGAATGAGACCTGCCCATGGACCGCTGCGACATCGTCCACGACAATTTCCTGCGCCGCGTGGCTGCCCGCGACTTACCGCAGGGCAAGGCCCCCGCTGGCCCCTTGTCGCCCGAACTGGCCGTGCAGGCGTTTCGCGCCGGATGCCTGACGCGCGCGCTGGACCGACAAAGCCGCGCGATGCAGCGCGCGGGACAGGGGTTCTACACCATCGGATCGTCCGGGCATGAGGGGCTGGCAGCCGTCGCACTGGCGCTGCGGCCCAGCGACATGGCCTTTCTGCACTACCGCGACGCGGCCTTTCAGATCGCCCGCGCCGGGCAGGTGCCGGGCGAAAACCCGACCTGGGACATGCTGTTGTCCTTTGCCACCTCGACCGAGGATCCGATCTCTGGCGGTCGGCACAAGGTTCTTGGTTCGCGCCGGTTGATGATCCCGCCGCAAACCTCGACCATCGCCAGCCATTTGCCAAAGGCCGTGGGGGCCGCCTATTCCATCGGTGCCGCCCGCCGCCACCGTCCCGAGCATGCGCTGCTGCCGGATGATGCAGTGGTGATGTGCAGCTTTGGCGACGCCAGCGCCAACCATTCCACCGCGCAAGGGGCGTTCAACACCGCGCAGTGGACCAGCTATCAATCCGTTCCTCTGCCGCTGCTGTTTGTCTGCGAAGACAACGGCATCGGCATTTCCACCAAGACGCCAAAGGGTTGGATCGAGGCGACCTTCTCGCAGCGGCCCGGCCTGAAATACTTCAAGGCCGACGGGCTGGACCTCTATGACACCTACCGCGTGGCCGCCGACGCCGCCGCCTATGTCCGCACCCGCCGGAAGCCCGCCTTCCTGCACCTGCGCACCATCCGGCTTTACGGCCATGCCGGGGCCGACATGCCCACAACTTACCTTCCGAAGGAGGAGGTGGAGGCCGAAGAGGCGCAGGATCCCCTGTTGCACTCTGTCCGCCTTCTGGACCAATCCGGTGTGATGACGCCTGATCAGGCGTTGGCGATCTACATCGAAACCTGCGCGCGGGTCGAACGGGTGGCCGCTGACGCCATCCAGCGCCCCCGCCTGCAGACGGCAAAGCAGGTCATGGCCAGCCTGATCCCGCCGCCGCGCCCGAACCGGCCCACCAACGGCCCGACACCCGAGGCGCGGGCGCAGGCCTTTGGCTCTGACCTGAAAGCGATGGACGACCCGCAGCCGATGTCGCGCCTTCTGAACTGGGCGCTGACCGACCTGATGCTGACCCACCGCGAGCTGGTGATGATGGGCGAAGACGTGGGCCGCAAGGGCGG
>JAKQLM010000311.1 GCA_029567145.1 Pseudomonadota bacterium | reverse complement strand
ATTTGGCGGAACCCTGCAGTTCAGTCCGGCGAACGAACTGGTCGACTTCTGCACGCGCAACTGTTCGTTTGTCTCGGGCGAAGTTTCGGGCGCGACCGTGACAGCGCTGGCACTTCTGCTTTTTCGCGTTCGCCTGAGGCGTCGGCTTCACAAGACGGGATCGGCCCTGCTGCTGGCCGTTGCCATGTGCCTGCCGCTGGCAATCGCCCTGCAACGCGTCGCGGCGGGTCGGCACTTTCTGTCCGACACCATTTTTGCCGTGCTGTTCACGATTCTTCTGGCCCTGGCACTGTCGGCGCTGCTTCGACCTGTTTCGCGCCCGGTGCGCTGGGCCCGACCGGGACAAGGCGCGGTCCCGACAGATCCCTGAAGCCTGCGTTCCGCCAGGGAACAAGCGCGCCGAAAAAAGGAAAACCCCGCAATCATTTAAGATTGCAGGGCTTTTCTGGTAAGGATGGTGCCCAGAAGAGGACTCGAACCTCCACGCCTTGCGGCGCTGGTACCTGAAACCAGTGCGTCTACCAATTCCGCCATCTGGGCACTGATGGGCGATGTAACTGCCGGATTCGCGAGAGTCAACGCCCCCGCCGGAAATTTCGCATCGCCGGTTTGGCCTTGCCCGGTTCCCGCGCGGGGGGTATTGATCCGGCCAGTTTCCAAGCCCTCGCGGGAGTGCGGCCATGAGCAAACTTGTCACCATTTTCGGCGGATCGGGCTTTGTCGGCCGCTACATCGCACGCCGCATGGCGAAAGAGGGCTGGCGCGTCCGCGTCGCCGTCCGCCGCCCGAACGAGGCGCTGTTCGTCAGGCCCTACGGCACGCCGGGCCAGGTCGAGCCGCTGGCCTGCAACATCCGCGACGATGCGTCGGTGCGGGCCATGATCCACGGCGCCGATGCGGTGGTGAACTGCGTCGGCATCCTGAACCGGTCGGGAAAGAACACCTTTGACGCCGTGCAGGCCGAAGGCGCAGGCCGGATCGCCCGGATCGCGACGGAAGCGGGCGTGGCGCAGTTGGTCCATGTCTCGGCCATCGGGGCGGATGCGCAGTCCGACAGCGACTATGCCCGCTCCAAGGCCGAAGGCGAGGCGGCCGTGCTGGCCGCTTTCCCGTCGGCCGTGATCCTGCGCCCGTCGATCATCTTCGGGACCGAGGATGGTTTCTTCAACCGCTTTGCCGGAATGACGCGGATGGGCCCGATCCTGCCGGTCGTGGGGGCCGGAACCAGGTTCCAGCCGGTCCATGTCGATGATGTGGCCCGGGCGGCGGTCAAGGGCGTTCTGGGCCAGGCCGCGCCGGGGATCTACGAACTGGGCGGGCCGGATGTCGATACGTTCCGCGGGCTGATGGGCAGGATGCTCAAGGTCGTCCAGCGCCGCCGGGCCGTGATCAATGTGCCGTTCTTCATGGCGCGGATCATGGGTTTCGGGTTCGACATGGTGCAGGCGGTGACGCTGGGGCTGATCGAAAACAAGATGATCACCCGGGACCAGGTCCGGAACCTTGCGCGGGACAACGTGGTCGCGCCGGGCGCCAGGGGCTTTGCCGACCTGGGGATTTCGCCCACGTCGATGGAGGCGGTCCTGCCAGAGTATCTGTGGCGCTTCCGGGCCTCGGGCCAGTACGCGGCGATCAAGGATTCGGCCAAGAACCTGAAGAAGGTCTGACTTGGACCAGACCATCACCGCGGCCCTTCTGGGTCTGCTGGAGGGACTGACCGAGTTTCTGCCGGTGTCCTCGACCGGACATCTGCTGCTGGCGGGGCATTTCCTGGGGTTCCAGTCGCAGGGGCGCACGTTCGAGGTCGTGATCCAGCTTGGCGCGATCCTGGCGCTGACCTCGGTCTATGCGGCGCTGGTGGTTCGGCTGGTCCTGAAGGCCCGGCACGACGATGCGGCGCGGCGGTCGATCGTGTCGGTTTTCCTAGCGTTCCTTCCGGCGGTGGTCATCGGGTTCCTTGCGCATGATTTCATCAAGGGCGTCCTGTTTGAAAGGCCGATGATGATTGCCGTCATGCTGGTGCTGGGCGGAATCGTGCTGTTGGTCATCGACCGGATCGCCCCTGCCCCTGTCCACAACGACGCCTTGGCGCTGCCGTTCGGCAAGTCGCTGGCCATCGGGCTGTTTCAATGCCTGGCGATGGTGCCGGGTGTCAGCCGGTCCGGCGCGACCATCGTGGGGGCGTTGCTGCTGGGGGTCGAAAAGCGGGCGGCGGCGGAGTTTTCCTTTCTTCTCAGCCTGCCAACGATGGGTGCGGCGGTCGCCTATGACCTGTACAAAAGCCGCGACGTGCTGGACTTTGGCGCGGTCTGGGACATTGCCGTCGGCTTTGCCGTGGCCTTCGTCACCGCGCTGATCGTG
>JAKQLM010000276.1 GCA_029567145.1 Pseudomonadota bacterium | reverse complement strand
AAGGTCTTTGCCGAGGCCGGGTTCGGGGGGGCGACGATGCAGCTGATAGCCGACATGGCCGGTCTGCCAAAGGCCAACCTGCATTACTATTTCGCCACCAAGGAAGACCTCTATCGCCGCGTGGTGCAGCAGATCTTCGAGATCTGGCTGGACGCGGCGTCAAGCTTTGACAACGCTCCGGGCCCCGTGGAAGGCATCGGCGCCTATATCGATGCCAAGATGGACATCAGCCGCACCCATCCGCATGGATCGAAGGTCTGGGCGTCCGAGGTGATGCACGGCGCGCCGGTGATCCAGGACTATCTGGAAACCACCCTGCGCGACTGGACCAATGGCCGGATCGCCGTCATCCAGCGCTGGATCGATCAAGGCAAGATGGCCCCGATCAACCCGCGCCACCTTCTGTACATGCTCTGGGCCACGACGCAGCACTACGCCGACTTCGGCCACCAGATCCAGACGCTGAACGACGGCAAGCCGCTGACCGAAAGACAGTGGCGTGAGGCCAAGGCCAGCGTCAAGGACATGGTCCTGCGCGGGATCGGGGCGATTTAAGGGACGGACATGGACACCAAGGACATCGAGGCCGAGGCCGCAACGCTGGTGCTGGACAGCTTTACCGAAGCGACCGCCCTGCGGCTGGGCAAGCTTCTGGTCGATCTGGCGCTGGCCGATGCCCTGCCGGTGGTGATCAACATCCGCACCGCCGACCGGACGCTGTTTCATGCCGCCCTGCCCGGCTCGGCCCCGCTGAACGACCTTTGGGCGCGCAGAAAGTCGAACACGGCGCTGGCGTTCCAACTGCCATCGCTTCTGGTCGGGCAGCGCAACAAGGCCAAGGCCGAGGGGCTGGACCGCCACGGCCTGCCGCCCGGGGATTATGCCGACAGCGGCGGCGCGGTCCCGGTCCGGGTCAAGGGGGTCGGCATGGTGGCGGTGGCCACGGTTTCCGGCCTGCCGCAGGTCGAGGATCACAAGCTGGTCGTCCGGGGGCTGAGGGCGCTGATCGCGGGATAGGGCGCCGGAGTTTTTGAAAACTCCGGTCCGTTTCCTTCAAAGGAAACGGCCCCAGGCCCGACCGTAAGGCTATTTCAACTCGACCTCGACAAAGCTCATCGGGGCGACACCCCCGTTGACCACGTTGTGCTCCACGCCTTCGCTGCGCCGATAGGCCGTTCCTGCAGGCACCAGCACCGAACGGCTTCCGCCGCCCGGCTCTTCCAGCAGCATCGCGCAATCGGTGATCGCGGTGATCACGTGGTCATGTCCGTGCCGGTGCCAGCCCGTTTCCGCGCCCGGGGCAAAGTCGAAGCGGGTGACCCGCACCCGGTCGTCATCGACCAGCACCGTCGCCGTGCAGGGCGCTCGCATCAGTCCAGCGCTTTCAGCACATCGCCCAAGGTCCCGATCAGCTCGTCGATCTGCGCCTTCGAGATGATCAGCGGCGGGCTCATCGCGATGATGTCGCCGGTCGTGCGGATCAGGATGCCCTTTTCATAGGCCTTGAGGAACGCCGAGAACGCCCGCTTTGTCGGCTCGCCCGGAATGCCCTCCAGTTCCACCGCGCCGATCAGGCCCATGTTGCGGATGTCGATCACATGGGGATGGTCCCGCAGCGAGTGGATCGCGTCCTGCCAATAGCCCTCAAGCTCCCGCGCCCGGTCGAACAGGCCTTCTTCCTTGTAGACCTCCAGCGTCGCGATCCCGCAGGCCGCGGCAATCGGGTTGCCGCTGTAGGTATATCCATGAAACAGCTCGATCATATGCTCGGGCCCCTGCATGAAGGCATCGTGCACCGCCGCCGTCGTCAGGACCGCGCCCATCGGGATCACGCCGTTGGTCAGGCCCTTGGCGGTGGTCATCATGTCGGGCAAGACGTCGAAATGCTGGGCGGCAAAGGCGCTGCCCAGACGGCCAAAGCCGGTGATCACCTCGTCAAAGATCAGCAGGATGCCGTGTTTCTTCGTGATCGCGCGCAGCTTTTCCAGATAGCCCTTCGGCGGCATCAGGACGCCCGTCGACCCCGCCATCGGCTCCACGATCACCGCCGCAATTGTCTCGGCCCCGTGCAGCGCGACGATCCGTTCCAGATCGTCCGCCAGGGTCGCGCCGTGTTCCGGCTGGCCCTTGGTGAAGGCGTTGAGATGCGGCAAGTGCGTATGCGGCAGGTGGTCCACACCCGCAAGCAGGGTGCCAAAGAACTTGCGGTTGTTCACGATCCCGCCGACCGAGATGCCGCCGAAGTTCACGCCGTGATAGCCGCGTTCGCGTCCGATCAGGCGGGTGCGCGTCCCCTCGCCCCGCGCCCGGTGATAGGCAATCGCCAATTTCAGCGCCGTTTCAACGCTTTCCGACCCGGAGTTCGTGTAGAACACATGCTCGATGCCCTTGGGCGCGATGTCGATGACGCGGTTTGCCAGTTCGAACGCGACCGGGTGGCCCATCTGGAATGCGGGGGCGTAATCCAGCTCGGCCGCCTGTTTCTGGATCGCCTCGACGATCTTCGGGCGGCAATGCCCCGCGTTGCAGCACCACAGGCCCGCCGTCCCGTCCAGCACCTGTCGGCCATCGCTGGTGGTGTAGTGCATGTCCTTGGCTGCCACGAACATCCGGGGGTTCTTCTTGAACTGCCGGATGTTCGTGGCAGCCAAGGACATGCACTACACCACCAGCGATG
>JAKQLM010000248.1 GCA_029567145.1 Pseudomonadota bacterium | reverse complement strand
GGCCCCTTGTGCCCACGATGGACGTCGTCGTCCCCCACACCCGCAGCATGGCGGACCTGCTGACGCTGCTTGACACGCTGGTGCAGGACGACCCCGACACCCGGGGCGACCTCTGGCGCAGCCAGCCCTGGGTCAATCTCCCCAGGCCCTCGCAGCACCGCCCCGCCAGCTACCCTGCGCTTTCCGCAACGGCCAGCCTCAAGGGCAAGCGCATCGCCGTTCCCGCCATGTACATCAACGCCGACCCGCAGGCAGGCGGGCAGGGGATCGGCGGTCCGACCGGCCAGCGCATCGACACCCGCGCCTCGGTCATCGCCCTGTGGGACACCGCCCGAATGGCGATGGAGGCGGCCGGGGCCACCGTCATTGCCACCGACTTTCCCGTCATCAGCACCTACGACTCCGACCGCCCCGGCGCACCCTCCATCGCCACGCGCGGCCTCGTCTCCCCCGCCTTCCTGCACGAGGAAATCACCACCCTCTCCGCATGGGCCTGGGATGATTTCCTGCGCGCGAACGGCGGCACCCCGGCCACACTGGCCGAGGTCGACGGCGACCGGATCAACCCGCCCGACCCCGCGACCCTTCCCGACCGCTATACCGGATTCGAGGACTCCATCGCCGACTATCCGCAGATTGCCCGCAGCCTGCCGACGGACTTTCACGACATTCCCCACCTTGCCGAAGGCCTGCGCGGGCTGGAAGAAACCCGCCGCAGGGACCTGGAAGACTGGATGGACCGGCTGACCCTGGATGCCGTGGTCTTTCCCGCCCTTGCCGATGTCGCGCCCGCCGATGCCGACATCAACCCCGCCTCGGCCGATATCGCCTGGCGCAATGGCACGTGGGTTGCCAATGGCAACCTTGCCCTCCGCCACCTTGGCATCCCGACCGTCACCGTCCCGATGGGCACCATGGCCGACACCGCCATGCCGATGGGCCTGACCTTCGCGGGCCGGGCCTATGACGACGCCAACCTCCTGCAACTGGCCACCGCGTTCGATATGACCGGCCCCCGGCGCACCCGTCCCCCGCGCACCCCGGACCTGGCCCCGCCGCCGATGACAGGCCCGTCCGACGGCCCGCAGCCGACC
>JAKQLM010000817.1 GCA_029567145.1 Pseudomonadota bacterium | reverse complement strand
GCGCTTTTCGCTGGACCGCAGCGGCGCCCAGTCGCGCCCGATGCCCCGGTTGCCGCCGCCGGCGACCATGCCGTCCTTGGCCACTTGCGTCGACATGATCTCGACCGCGCATTCCAGGTTCTGCTCGCCGTCCTTCAGCGCGTTGACCGAGGTCGCCTCGCAGCCGTAATTCGCGGCGGACCGGGGCGAGATCTGCATCAGCCCGATCCAGCGCCCGCCCCCGCCCGATGCGGCCGGATTCCAGGTGCTTTCATAGCGCGCAACCGCCGACAGCAGGCCCGCCCAGAAGGCGCGGCGTTCCTCGACCGGGGCTTCGGCATAGCCCGGGCACCAGGATTCGATGTCGGCGGGAACATGTTCAGAAAGAATCGGGTCCTTGGTGGACAGCGCGACCAGGGTCGATTCGGTCCATTCCTCGGCCTGCGGGTGGTGATCCCACTGCATCGGCGGGGCGGCGAAGCTCATCGCCTCTTCCGGGGCGGTCTGGACGCAGGCGGACAGGGAAGTAGCCGCCAGCATTACGGAAATCAGGCCCAGACGGCCCCTGCTGACACCTGAAATCCACCGCATTTCCATCATTCCGCCCTGATCTAAGACAACATTAACCCAAGGGCAGGCTCGCAAGGCCTGCCGAGGACCAGTGAAATGCTTATTACTCCGTCGCTTCTGCATGTGAAAACCCGGACCGGTGGCGATCGGCGGGATGATGCCGTCGTCCTGCGTTCCGGGCAGGGCGCGGACCGTCCAGTCATCGACGGGCTGACCGCCGATGCGGTGCTGGCGCGGCTGGATGCCCCGGTCCTGCGGCAGGGGGCCGAGGTCACCGAATGGCAGTGCGCGCGCGACGACCACACCGCGATGGCCGAAGCGGGGGAATGGAACGACGTGCTGGAGGCGCTGCGCTTTGCCGACCAGGACCGCACCATGGCCTCGGGCGGGCGCCGGGTGGCCAGCCTGATCAGCGAAGGCGTGCGGGCGGGCCTGACGCGGGCGCTGGCCCGGCAGGCCTGGCCTGCGGCGCGGGCGGAACTGGCGCGGTTCGAAGCCGTGGTCGAAATGCACCCCGAGGATTACAGCGCCGCGCATCTGCTGGCGCAGGCGCATATCGACATCGGCTGCGCGATGCAGGAGGCGGCCACGCGCGACCAGTTGAAGCGCGACCTGTCGGTCGAAAGTGCCACGCATTTCGAGGCGGCCGAGGATCTGTTGACGATCTTCGACCCGATCGAGGAGTTTTCGCCGCTTTTGGCCGGGACCCGCTATCTTCTGGTGCGCGGGATCGAGGATGGCCGCGACCTGTGCCGCGACTGGTTCGAGGACTGGTGCGACCTTGACCCGTTCGATGCCGACGTGCACGCCACCCATGCGGTGCATATGCTGCCCGAATGGTTCGGCACTCTGGGCGGTTTCGAACGCGAGGCGCGGCGCGCGGCGCAGATGACGCAGGAAACCACCGGCAAGGCGGCCTATGCGGTGTTTCACATGGCGGCGGCCAAGGCGCTGGGCGGCATGGTCCCGACGCTGGACATCGAGCTGTTTGTCGACGCGCTGGCCGATTACCAGGATGCGACCGGCTGCCAGCACCGCGCGAACGTGGCGGCGAGCCTGCTGACGTCGATGGTGCGCGACTATGCTCTGGCTGGTCCGGCGGCGGCCTGGCAGTTGACCAAGGCCCGCGCCGCGCTGTCGGACGTGCTGTGGAACCGGGTCAAGGAAATCCACCTGGATTGCTGGACGGACGGGGCGGACGGCATCGCCTTTGCCTTTGGCCAGGTCTTCGGCCCGGCCCTGAAGCGCGGCGCGCGGATCGTGCGCTGGGGCGAAGGCCTGGGGACCCGCATTCCGCGCAACTGACGCTTGCTCCGAACGCCAGCGCAGCCTAAGACCTGCGCGCAAAGCTTTCGGAGGCAAGATGCTGGACCTGACCTATACCGCGCCGCAGCCAAAGGTGATTGCCGGGGCCAAGCACGACTGGGAACTGGTGATCGGCATGGAAATCCATGCCCAGGTGTCGTCCAACGCCAAGCTGTTTTCCGGCGCGTCCACCACCTTCGGGGCCGAGCCGAACTCCAACGTCGCCTTCGTTGACGCCGCGATGCCCGGGATGCTGCCGGTGATCAACGAATTCTGCGTGGAACAGGCGGTGCGGACCGGGCTGGGTCTGAAGGCGCAGATCAACCTGACCTCGGCCTTTGACCGCAAGAATTACTTCTACCCCGACCTGCCGCAGGGCTATCAGATCAGCCAGCTTTACCACCCCATCGTGGGTGAGGGCGAAGTGCTGGTCGAACTCGCCCCCGGCGTTGCGCGTCTGGTGCGGATCGAGCGGATCCACCTGGAACAGGACGCGGGCAAGTCCATTCACGACATGGACCCGACGCTGTCCTTCGTCGATTTCAACCGCACGGGCGTGGCGCTGATGGAAATCGTCAGCCGCCCCGACATCCGGGGACCCGAGGAAGCGGCGGCCTATGTCACCAAGCTGCGCCAGATCCTGCGCTACCTTGGGACCTGCGACGGCAACATGCAGAACGGCAACCTGCGGGCGGATGTGAACGTCAGCGTGTGCCGTCCCGGCCAGTATGAGAAATATCAGGCCACGCAGGATTTTTCGCATCTGGGAACGCGGTGCGAGATCAAGAACATGAACTCGATGCGGTTCATCCAGCTGGCGATTGACTATGAGGCCCGCCGCCAGATCGCCATTCTGGAGGATGGCGGCAAGGTGGTGCAGGAAACCCGGCTTTACGATCCCGACAAGAACGAGACGCGGTCGATGCGGTCGAAGGAAGAGGCGCACGACTACCGCTACTTCCCCGACCCCGACCTTCTGCCGCTGGAGATCGAGCAGGCCTGGGTGGACGACATCGCCGCCCGGATGCCGGAGCTGCCGGACGCCAAGAAGGCCCGCTTCATGGCCGACTTTGGCCTGACCGATTACGATGCCAACGTGCTGACGGCCGATCTGGATTCCTCCAGCTATTTCGAAGCGGTGGCGCAGGGCCGCGACGGCAAGATGGCGGCGAACTGGGTGATCAACGAGCTGTTCGGGCGGTTGAAGAAGGAAGGCTTTGAGATCAGCGGCAGCCCGGTTTCGGCGGCGCAACTGGGCGGGATCGTCGATCTGATCGCGGCGGGCACGATTTCGGGCAAGATGGCCAAGGACCTGTTCGAAATCATCTGGACCGACGGCGGCGATCCGGCCGAGGTGGCACGCGCCCGGGGCATGCAGCAGGTCACCGACACCGGCGAGATCGAGGCGGCGCTGGACGCTTTGATCGCGGCCAACCCCGAGCAGGTCGAAAAGGCCAAGCTGAACGCCAAGCTGGCGGGCTGGTTCACCGGGCAGGTCCTGAAGGCCACCGGCGGCAAGGCGAACCCCGCGACGGTCAACGCGATGGTGGCGGCCAAGCTGGGGCTTTAGGGTCGGGGCAGGGCCGGACTCCTGCCCCGGATATTGGCCCCCCGCTGTGGCCGTTCAGGCGCGGCTGGGCGGAAAAAAGCTTCCGTGATTTGCCGGATGGGAGTTTATCCCCTATGACTGGCGGTGCACAAAACGGGAGAAACCCGATGCAACGCTTTGAATACAAAGTCATTCCAGCCCCGAAGCGGGGCGAAAAGGCGCGTGGGGTGAAGACCACGGAAGAACGGTTCGCCTATGCCTTGACGCTTTTGATGAACGAGCTTGGGGCCGAAGGCTGGGACTATGTCCGCGCCGACGCGCTGCCGTGTGAGGAGCGGGTGGGCCTGACCGGGACCAAGACCACGTTCCAGAACGTGCTGGTGTTCCGCCGGGTCGTTGGCGCGTCCGAGGTCGCCCCCGGTGCGCGGCTGTTGCTGCAGGACCCGTCGCCCGCCGCTGCCGCGCCGCGTCTGGGGCCTGCCGAAGCGCCGGTCCCGGCGTCAGCCCCTCCAGTTGGTCCGGTCAAGCCCGACCTTGCGGCCGAGTGATCAGCCTGCGGCCTTGATCGCCTGCGGCAGGCTTTCCGCAACGATATCCAGCGCCGGATCGTCGCCCAGGCTGATGCGGATGCAGCGGTCCAGGGGGGCGACACCGGGCATCCGGATGAACACGCCCCGCTTGCCCA
>JAKQLM010000225.1 GCA_029567145.1 Pseudomonadota bacterium | reverse complement strand
GACAACTACATCGCCCAGCCGACGCTGGCCCTGTCCACGGTGCCGACCTTTGTCGATGCGGGCGTCGCCCCCCGGCATGTCGATCTGCGCCCCTACTGCCTGGTTGGCGAACGCATCGAACTGGTGCCCGGCGGGCTGACCCGGGTGGCGCTGAAGGAAGGCTCGCTGGTGGTGAACTCGTCTCAGGGCGGCGGGGTCAAGGACACCTGGGTCCTGGCGGAGTGATGACATGCTAAGCCGGACCGCAGACAACCTGTACTGGATCGCCCGCTACATGGAGCGCGCCGATACCGCCGCGCGTCTGCTGGAGGTCGGCAGCCGGATCAGCCTGCTGCCCTCGACCCACGGCTATCGCAGCGAATGGGACAGCCTGTTGCAGGCCACCGGCATGGCCGAAGGCTTTGCCCGGAAATACGGCGACCCGGTGCAGCGCAACATCGAAAGCTTCCTGTTCTTTGACCGCGACAATCCCTCGTCCGTGGCCAGTTGCCTGACCGCCGCGCGCGAAAATGGCCGGATCGTGCGGACCGCGCTGACCACGCAGGTCTGGGATGCGCTGAACACCGCGTTTCAGGAACTGAAGCACCTGGAACGCACCCCCCGGTCAGAGCTGGACCTTTCGCGCCTGACCGACTGGGTGATGCGCCATGCGGCGATGGTCCGGGGGGCCATCGACGCCACGCTTTTGCGCAACGACGGGTTCAACTTCCTGAACATCGGCTATTATCTTGAACGCGGCGACAACACCGCGCGGCTGATGGATGTGAAATACTATGTCCTTCTGCCCCGGGTCGAATTTGTCGGGTCGGGCCTGGACAACTATCAGTGGACCACGCTTTTGCGCGCGATGGGCGCGCACCGGGCGTTTCACTGGGCCTACGGCGGTGAGGTGACCGCCGCCAAGATCGCCGACTTCCTGATCCTGAACACCCAGTCGCCACGGTCGCTGGCGACCTGCACCTCGGGGCTGGTCAACCACCTGGGGCGGGTCGCCAAGGCCTATGGCCGCGAGACGGTTGCACAGGACCAGGCGCGCGCGCTGCTGGCGGGGGTCGAAGGCACCACGGTCGAGGCGATCTTTGAAGAAGGCCTGCACGAATACCTGACGCGCTACATCCGCGACGCGGCAACTCTGGCCGTTGCGATCAACGACGCCTACCTCAGTGGAGAGATGCGCTGATGCGGCTGACCGTGGATCATGTGACGCGCTATCTGTACGACACGCCGGTGCGATCCGTCGTGCAAAGCCACCGGCTGACGCCGTCGGTCTTTGCCGGGCAAAGCGTGATCGACTGGCAGGTCACGGTCTCGGGCGGGGTCAAGGGGGCTGCACATCGCGACGGGGCAGGCGACCTGGTGCAAGGCTGGACCGTGGCCGGGCCGGTCAACACGGTCGAGGTCCGGGTTCGGGGCACGGTCGACACCACGGACCTGACCGGCGTCCTGCGCGGGCATCGCGAAAGCGTGGCGCCCGATTGCTACCTGCGCGCGACCGGCCCGACCCGCGCCGACGTGGCGCTGGCCGACCTTGCCCGCAGCGTCAATGCCGCCGATCCCCTGGCACTGGCCCATGCGCTGTCGGCTGCCGTGGCCGATGCCATCGCCTACCGCCCCGGTGTCACCCACGCCCACACCACCGCGGCCGAGGCGCTGGCCCTGGGCGAAGGCGTCTGCCAGGACCACGCCCATGCGCTGATCGCACTGGCCGGGGTGCGGGGGATGCCGGGACGCTATGTCTCGGGCTATCTTTTCGCCGATACCGACGGCCTGGCGCACGAAGCGGCGCATGCCTGGGCCGAACTGCACCTGCCCAGCCTTGGCTGGGTCGGCTTTGACCCCGCGAACCGCTGCTGCCCGGATGACCGCTACATCCGGCTGGGCTCGGGCTTTGATGCACAGGATGCAGCGCCGATCCGCGGGATTTCCCGGGGCGGCGGGCATGAAGCGATGGATGTGACCGTTGCGGTTCTGCAGACGGCCCAATAGGGTGCGTGCCGGAACAGGGGACGGACGATGACCTATTGCGTGGGCCTTTTGCTGAATGCAGGCATGGTGATGCTGTCGGACACACGCACCAATGCGGGCCTCGACAACATCTCGACCTACCGCAAGATGTTCACCTTTCAGGACGACGGCGAACGGGTGATCGTGATCCTGACCGCCGGTAGCCTGTCGGTGACCCAGACCACTGTCGCCCAGTTGCGCGAAGCCATCGACGATCCCGAAGCGACGCCCGACACCAGTATCATGCTGGCCCCCACGATGCTGAAAGTGGCCGAGATTGTCGGCAACACGCTGGCCCATGTCCGGGCCGAGATCGACCACAAGCTGTCGGCCGCGCAAGGGGCCAGCGCCAGCATGATCGTCGGCGGGCAAAGAAAGGGCGGCGCGATGCGGCTTTTCCTGATCTATCCGGAAGGCAACTTCATCGAAGCCACCGAGGACGCCCCCTTCCTGCAGATCGGCGAACACAAATACGGCAAGCCGATCCTGGACCGCGTCGTCAAGCCCTCGACCAGCCTGGAGGACGGGCAGAAGGCCGTCCTTCTGTCGATGGATTCCACCCTGCGCTCGAACCTGTCGGTGGGCATGCCGCTGGATCTTGCGGTGATCGAAAAGGACGCCTGCAAGGTGACGCTCAAGCGCCGGATCGAAGCCGGCGACCCCGCCTTCCGCGCCATGAGCGACGCCTGGTCCACCGCGCTTCGCGACGGATTCGCGCGGATCATCATCTGACCCCTGCCCCTGTCGGCCCGCGCCACACCCCCGGAACCACACGGGACTGCGGCGGAACCGCACGGGCATGCATCTCTGGCTTGGAATCGCCGCAATCGCGGCCTACCTTTCCATGTTGCATGGAGGTTCCGATGCCCGAGCTTGTCCGCCTTTACATCCGCAGCGTCGCGATCGGCTTCGTGATCTCGGCGGGCTTCACCGCAGGTCTGGTCTGGTGGGACGTGGCCGGGATCGGCCACCTGATCCAGGGATCGGACATCGGCCTGATCGCGGCCATGATGCTTGTCGTGTTCAACGGTATCGTGTTCTCTGCCGTGCAATTCGCCTTCAAGATCATGGCGATGGCCGAAGACGAC
>JAKQLM010000205.1 GCA_029567145.1 Pseudomonadota bacterium | reverse complement strand
TTGGTCAGCGCCACCCGGCCCTTGCGGGTCAAGGCCATCACGATCAGGTCTTGCGGCCCGTCGCCGTTCAGCTTGCCCAGCTGGATCGGCAGCATGAAGTCCTTGGACCGAAAGCGGATCTGCAGCGGCTCCAGCTCCTGCGTGGCCTTGGCCGAATGGCGCGTCAGGTTCACGCGGGCGACGAAGAACTTCATCCCCATGGTGATATAGCCCGCAAGCGCGCCCTCGGCGCCCTCGGGCAGGGTGTAGCCCTCGCCGCGCAGGAATTCGGCCAGCCCGTCCGACTGCCGCGCGGAAAGCATCTGGATGTCATAGGACCCGACCGCAAACTCGCGCTCGATGGTCACCCCCAAGGCCCGCGCGCCTTCGCGGCGTTCCTTGCGGGTGGGGGCATTGCCGGCAGGCATATCCATGACCATCGCCTCTTCAACGATCACGGGCGCGCAGGGGTCGCCGTCGAAATATTCCACCAGACGCGGCGCGGTGTAGCGATCCAGATGCGCCACCGTCGCCTGCGGCACGGTCGTCACCTGACCCCGGTCCAGCACGGACGGCGTGGGCACGATCATAGCAAAGTCCGACGGCGCGCCGCGATAGTCCGACGACATGGTGATGACCGAGGTGTCGTTGACCCGCGTGTAGACCACGGTCGAAGCCTTGTTGAACAACTCGCCATCCGCCCGCGCGACATAGAACCCGCAAAACGCCTGCGCGGCGGGGGCGATCAGCGACAGGCAAGCGGCAAACAGCAGGCGGGGCAGGGGGCGCATGAACCTCTCCATGAAATGCACTGTGCCGAAAGGCTGCCCGCGCTCCCCTTGCCATGCAATGAAAATCCCAGCTTGGGTTTGCTCTTTCCCAAATACTCCACGGGTGGTCTGGAGGGTGTGAAACCCTCCAGTCCGCCGCCAGCGGCAAGCGCCGCCCTCAGGTCCCCCGCGGCTTGGCCTTCAGCGTGGGTTCCGCCACTGTCGGGTCCTCGGGCCAGGGATGGCGCGGATAGGCCCCGCGCATGTCCTTCCTGACATCGGCATAGCTTGTCGCCCAGAACCGGGGCAGGTCGGTCGTCACCTGCACCGGGGCGCGGGCGGGCGACAGCAGGGTGATCCGGATCGGCAGCCGCCTGGCCCCGACCACGGGATGCACCGTCACCCCGAACATTTCCTGCAACCGCACCTCGATCGCCGGGACCTCGCCGTCATAGTCGATGGGAATTTTCCGGCCCAGAGGGGTTTCGAAGCTGCCCGGCACCAGCCGGTCCATCTCGGCCAGCCGGTCCCAGCCCAGCAAGGCCTGCAAGGCGGGCACAAGGTCCAGCCCGCGCAGATCGGCCTCGGTCTTCAGCCCCGCCAGATGCGGCAAGAGCCAATCCTCGGCTGTTGCCAGCAGATCGGCATCCTCCACCCCCGGCCAGCCCTCGCCCCGCGCCAGCCTGGCCCGGGCGCGCAGCCGACGCGCCGCTGGCGACCATGGCAGGCCAAGCAGTCGCACCCCCTCCAGGGCCGCCCTTGCGACCGCGTCAGTCGGCGCGTCCCAGTGCCGGTCGTCCAGCACCAGCGCGCCAAGCCGCTCCTGCCGCCGCGCCAGAACCTTGCCGTCCCGTTTCGACCATTCGCAGACCTCGACCCACCTGATCCGGTCGGCATGAAGCCCCCGCACCTCGGCCTCGGTGATCGCGACCGCCTGCCGCACCGTGGCTTCGCGCGCGTCGCCGTCCAGGTCGGTCGCCACGATCATCCGCGCGCCCGACAGCGCCAGGCCCGGGGCCATCGCCGCGCCCTTGCCGCCCGACAGGACCCAACGCGGAGCCTCGCCCTTGCGGCGCAGCCCGATCCGGTCCGGGTAGGCCAGCGCCGCCATCTCGGCCAGGCTCAGGCCCAGGCGGTTGCCCTTCGGGGCCGCCGCTGCCAGCCGCTTCGCCTCGACCTTGATCCGGTCCACCACCCCCCGGTCTGCTTCGGGCCCCGGGCGGGCAATCGCCAGCATCCGCAAGGTCAGGTCCGGCCCCGCGCCACGCAACGGGTCACGCTCGGCCAGAAGCGCGGCCAGGACCGCCGCCTCCGGCCCCGCCACCGCCAGCATGTGCCCCAACCGGGGGTGCAGGGGCAACGCGGCCAGCACGCGGCCATGCCCGGTGATATGGCCCTTGTCGTCCAACGCGCCCAGCCCTTGCAGCAGACTGCGCGCCTCGGCCATCTGGGCCGCAGGGGGCGGCGTCAGGAATGGCAGGTCCGCGCCGCCCCACAGCGCCAGTTCCAGCGCCAGCCCGGCAAGGTCCGCCACCTCGATCTCGGCGGGGGGGAAGGCTGCCAGCCCGCCCTCCTCGCCCCTGGTCCACAGCCGGTAGCACACCCCCGCAGCCACCCGCCCGGCGCGGCCCCGGCGCTGTTCCGCCTCGGCCTTGGTCACCCGTTCGGTCACCAGCCGCGACATGCCCGAGTTCGGATCGAACCGCGCCCGCCGCGCCCGCCCGGCATCCACCACCACACGGATATCCGGCAAGGTCAGCGAGGTTTCGGCGATCGAGGTCGCCAGCACCACCTTGCGCCCCACCGCCGGGGCCAGCGCCGCGCGCTGCGCCGCAAAGGTCATCGCGCCAAACAAGGGCCGCAGGTCAACCCCCGGAAGGCCCGACAGCATCGCCTCCACCCGCCGGATTTCGCCTTCGCCGGGCAGAAAGACCAGGACGCCGCCCCCCAGGTCCTTGGCGGTCTCGTCCAGCGCCGCGCGGATGGCCCCCGCCACGACCGCCTCCAGCCGCAGACTTGCATCCGGGGGGCGCGGCAGCCAGCGCGTCTCGACCGGCCAGGCCCGCCCCTGCGAGGTCACGACCGGCGCGTCCCCCATCAGCGCCGCCACCGGCCCGGCGTCCAGCGTGGCCGACATCACCAGCAGATGCAGGTCCGCACGCAGCGCCCCGCGCACCTCCAGGCACAGCGCCAGACCAAGGTCCGCGTTCAGCGACCGTTCGTGAAACTCGTCAAAGATCACCAGCCCGACGCCGGTCAGCTCCGGGTCGGACTGGATCATCCGAGTGAGAATCCCTTCGGTCACCACCTCGATCCGCGTCGCCGCCGACACCTTCGCCTCGCCCCGGATCCGGTAGCCGACCGTCCGGCCCACCGGCTCGCCCAGTGTCTCGGCCATCCGTTCCGCCGCAGCCCGCGCCGCCAGCCTGCGCGGCTCCAGCATCAGGATGCGGCCCGCGACGATCCCGCGTGCGAGAAGGTCCAGCGGCACCAGCGTCGTCTTGCCCGCGCCGGGCGGGGCCTGCAACACCGCCATCCCGCGCAAGGCAAGCGCCTCGGCAAGCTTTGGCAGGACATGAAAGACGGGCAGATCGACCATGACCCGCTTATCGCAAGCGTCCCCGGCCAAGACCAGACCCGGCCGCGCGCGCCCGCAGCCTATAACATTGGCCCAAATATCCCCGCCGGAGGCCTACCCTTGCCGATCTGTGCGTCCTTCACGCGCAGATCGGCAAGACAAAAGACCTTCGCGCGGCACGCGCTCCGCACACGACCCGCCCCGACCCGCGCGCCGCATCGCAACACTCCCCCTCGCCAAGCCCGCGCCGATCCGGCACAAAGACCGGCAACGGAGACCGCCATGGACACCACCGAACGCGCCCGACTGATCCGCGCCGGCGACCGCCGGGCCCTGGCCCGTGCGATCACGCTGGTCGAAAGCGCCCGCCCCGATCACCGGGACCAGGCGCTTGCCCTACTGGAGGCGCTTCGCGACGGCCCACAGGCGCTGCGCATCGGCCTGTCCGGCACGCCGGGGGTGGGCAAGTCCACCTTCATCGAAAGCTTCGGGCTGCTGCTGACGGGGCAGGGCCTGCGCGTCGCGGTCCTTGCGGTCGATCCGTCCTCGGCCCGCTCTGGCGGCTCGATCCTGGGCGACAAGACCCGGATGGAGCGGTTGTCGCGCGACCCGAACGCCTTCATCCGCCCTTCGCCCAGCCAGACCCAGCTTGGCGGCGTCGCCCGCCGCACGCGTGAGGCGGTTGCGCTGTGCGAAGCCGCCGGTTTTGACGTGGTGCTGATCGAAACCGTGGGCGTCGGGCAGTCCGAAACCGTGGTGGCCGAGCTTTCCGACCTGTTCCTCCTGCTTCTCGCGCCCGCCGGGGGGGATGAACTGCAAGGCGTAAAGCGCGGCATCATGGAGATGGCCGACCTGATCCTGGTGAACAAGGCGGACGGCGATCTCAGGGCCGCAGCGCTTCGGACCGTGGCCGACTACAGCGGCGCGCTGCATCTGCTCAGGCGCCGCCCGCAGGATCCGCCCGGGGTCCCGAAAGCCCTGCCAGTGTCGGCCTTGGGCAACGAAGGACTGGCGCAGGCCTGGGCCGAGATGCAGACCCTGGTCGCCTGGCGAAAGGGGCAGGGCCACTGGGCCCGCACCCGCGCCGACCAGGCCCGGCACTGGTTCTTGGAAGAGGTCCGCCAGGGCCTGCTTGCCGCGCTGGGCCGCGAACCGCAAAAGGGCCTGATGGCAGCCCTTGGCCGTCGCGTGGCCGAGGGTGAACTGACCCCCGAGGCCGCCGCCGCCCAGATGCTGACCTTGCTGGGCCGCTCTGGCTAGACCACGGATCGCCCTCTGCCGTCCCGCCCCGTCAACCGGTGCCGTCGTCACGAGCGGTGGGTGAATCACCCACCCTACGCCTGCGCATGATCCTGCAAGCGGGGTATCCTGCGGACCCGGTGTCCCCGGTCGACCGCGTAAGGTGGGCAATTCTGCCCACCTTCGGCCCGCCGCGCCGGAAGAATGGCCGGACCCGTGCCACCCCGCCCCGCAGCCCGGCGGTCACCACCGGACACACGCGAAAAGGCCCCGCCTTCAGAACCGAAGGCAGGGCCTTTTCATGCGATCGGTCAGGATCAGGCCGCGGCCTGGGCCTTGGCGATCTCTTTCTTGATCTTCTGTGCGGCGGTCGACAGTTCGTCGTCCTTGGCCTTGGCGAGGTAAGCGTCCAGCCCGCCCCTGTGGTCGACCGAGCGCAGCGCCGCAGCGGTGACGCGCAGCTTGAAGGACTGGCCCAGAACGTCCGAGATCAGCGTGACCTCGTTCAGGTTCGGCAGGAACCGGCGCCGGGACTTGTTGTTGGCATGGCTGATGGTGTTGCCAGACATCGGCCCTTTGCCGGTGAGTTCGCAGACGCGCGACATTTCGGTCTTCCTTCGATTCGTCAAAAGCGGGGGAAGGCGGGGAATCCCCAGCCCTCGAATTCGATTGCGGGGCTGTAAGGGGAATCCGGTGCAAGGTCAAGCAGGAAGGGCAGGGCTCTGGTCAAACGACGCAAAGGCAAGGGCCGACCGCGGAAAGGCAACGGCCAAGGCGCGGCGGCCTTCCGGCGTCACGATCAGCGCGCGGCTGTCGGGTTGGCGGCGCAGCCAGCCCCGGGCTTCGAACCGTTGCAGCAAAAGCCGCCCCAACCGCCCGCCCAGATGGCTTTGCCGTTCGCTCCAGTCCAGACAGTCGCGGCACAGCGGAGCACGCTGCGCTCCGGCGGCCGGCGCAAGTTCGCCCTCGGCAAGCCCAAACTCAAGGCAGAAGGCCCGGCCCGCTTGCGTCAACTCCAGCCCGCCCGGCGCATGGGCGAGATAGCCGCGCGACGACAGGCTTTGGTAGACCTGCACCCCCAACGCCCCGGCAAGGTGGTTATAGCACAGCCGCGCCTCGCGCAGCGCCGGGTCACGGGGGCCAATGCTCGCGCCAGGGCTTGGGCCAACGCGGGAGCCAGTCTGCGGCAGATACGCAGCGCCTGCGCCCGCCAGGGCCATCATCGCTTCGATCAGGCGGGCCACTTCGGCGCTGGCCAGCGTCAGGTACTTGTGCCGCCCTTGCCGCTCGGCCTTCACCAATCGCGCCTCCAGAAGCTTCGTCGCATGCTCCGAGGCACTGGCCTTGGTCAATCCCACCGCCGCGCCAAGCTCGGTCACCGTGCGGGCACGACCGTCCATCAACAGCGTGACCATGCGCGCCCTGGCTGGGTCGGCCAGCGGGGCGGCAAGGGCGGCGATGTTGGGCGACATGGACATGGTTCGACCTTACCCGAACCATGATACCCCGTCCATCGGGCAAGGCTGGCTTGCGGTCGCGAGGCACTCATGCAACCTGCCGCCTAAAGAGGAACACGATGGCACTTCCGATCCATGAACTTGCAGCGCTGGGCACGGCGACGTGCTGGGCGATGACCGGCATCCTTGCGTCGGATGCGATCCGGGCGCTTGGGGCGTTCCATTTCAACCTGATCCGGCAGGGCTTTGTCACGCTGGTGCTGGCGGTCGTCGTGCTGGGCTCGGGGACGCTGACGCTGCCGGATACGACTGGCCTTGTGGTGCTGGCGCTCTCTGGCATCGTCGGCATCCTTTTGGGCGACACGCTGAACTTTGCCGCCGTCGGGCGCCTTGGGCCACGCCGCGCCGGGGCGATCTTTGCGCTGAACGCGCCGATGGCGGCGATTCTTGGCTGGCTGGTCCTGGGTGAGGCCCTGGGCGCGCAGGCGGGCCTTGGCATCGCGGCGACGGTGGCGGGGGTGGCGCTGGCGATCCTCGGGCGGCCCGCCAGCGGCGCGCACCGGCTGGAGCAGGTCCGGGGCGGGCTGTGGCTGGGCGCGCTGTTCGGCCTGGGGGCGGCGCTGGGGCAGGCGACCGGCACGCTGATCGCGCGGCCCTACATGACCGGAGGCCTGGACCCCTATCTCGGCTCGCTGATCCGGGTCGGGGCCTCGGGCCTTGCCATGGGCGTGCTGGCGGCGCTGCCGCTGGCCCCGCCGCGGCCGCAGGCCGTGACCGGCAAGGTGCTGATCCTGACGGCCGCAACGGCGCTGATCGGCCTTCTGCTGGGCATGACGCTGTTTCTTTACGCGCTGCAGGGGTCCAAGACCGGGATCATCGCGACCCTGTCCGCAACCTCGCCGGTGATCATCCTGCCGTTGCTGTGGGTACGGACCGGACAGCGCCCCTCGGCCACCAGCTGGGCCGGGGCAGGGCTGGCAGTCGCGGGTCTGGCGCTGATCTTCACGCGGTAGGACAAGCCGAAGGTGGGCAGATTGCCCACCGCCCGCATACGGTCAGCCCACACAGGGTCAGCCCGCGCAGTAAGCCTCGGCGGTCTGGCCAAAGCTCTTGTAGCGCTCCCAGAACGCATCGTCCGAGGCCGACTGCGACACCCAGGTCGCATGGGCCGCTTCGGGGTCCTTGAAGAACTTCGCCGCCCGGCGCTGATCGCCGCCTGACAGGGTCATGTCGGCGGCCTGCTGGATGCAGCCGCACAGCGACCGGTCGCCGCCCCGGTCCGAGGCCATGCAGGCCTTTTCGATCGGGCCCGCAAAAGCCGCAGGGGTCATGGCCGAAAAAAGCGCCGCCGCAGCGGCTGCAAACAGGGTAGGTTTCATGCGTCTCTGCCTCATTCGCCGGGCATGGTCAGGCCCCTGGCCCGTCCCACCGCCGGTCATCTTGCACCTGCCATATTGCCAAGTCCAAGCGATTTTTTCAAGTCCTGACAGGGGGTTGGCCGCCATCGGCAGGTTTCCGCAACCTCTCGCGTCCCAGCCCAGCCTTTGCTACAAGATGAAGTGGCCCCCTGGCCAAACCGGCCCCATCTTCCCCGGGCCACACAGAAACGTGA
>JAKQLM010000204.1 GCA_029567145.1 Pseudomonadota bacterium | reverse complement strand
GTTCCGGAAATCCACCGTCCGGCCCTGACCGTCGGTGATGCGTCCGTCATCGAGCACCTGCAACAGCACGTTGAACACATCCGGATGCGCCTTCTCGACCTCGTCGAACAGCACCACCTGATAGGGCCGCCGCCGCACGGCTTCGGTCAGCACCCCGCCCTCGTCGTACCCGACATAGCCGGGGGGCGCGCCGATCAGACGGCTGACCGAATGTTTCTCCATGAACTCCGACATGTCGATGCGGACCATCGCGCTGTCATCGTCAAAGAGGTATTCGGCCAAGGCCTTGGTCAACTCGGTCTTGCCGACGCCGGTCGGGCCCAGGAACAGGAACGAGCCCAAGGGCCGGTTTTCATCCGACAACCCGGCCCGCGACCTGCGCACGGCACGGCTCACGGCTTCCACCGCAGCCCGCTGCCCCACGACGCGCTTGCCAAGCTCATCTTCCATCTTGAGAAGCTTTTCCTTCTCGCCTTCCAGCATCTTCGTGGTCGGGATACCCGTCCAGCGTTCGACCACCTCGGCGATCTGCTCGGGCCGCACCGCTTCGGAGACCAGGGCCTGACCTTCCTTGGCTTCCGCCT
The DNA here is from genome assembly GCA_029567145.1 of Pseudomonadota bacterium. Taxonomy (GTDB): domain Bacteria; phylum Pseudomonadota; class Alphaproteobacteria; order Rhodobacterales; family Rhodobacteraceae; genus Tabrizicola. The sequence goes on along the minus strand of JAKQLM010000204.1, from coordinate 11,701 downwards.
CGACCAGGTCCTTTTCCAGCTGCGGGATGCGCCCGTATTGCAGCTCGCCCGCCTTGGCAAAGTTGCCCTCGCGCTTGGCGCCCTCAAGCTCCGCCCGTGCGGTGTCCAGCTGTTCCTTCAGCGTCCGCGCCGCCTCCAGGCTGGCCCGTTCCGCCTGCCATTTCGCCGTCACTTCCGCCGACTTCTGCTGAAGATCCGCAAGCTCGCGTTCCAGCTTCTCCAGCCGGTCCTTCGACGCCGCATCGTCCTCTTTCTTCAATGCCTCGGCTTCGATCTGGAACTGCAGGATCTGCCGGTCCAGCGCATCCAGCTCTTCGGGCTTGGAATCCACCTCCATCCGCAGCCGAGACGCCGCCTCGTCCACAAGGTCGATCGCCTTGTCGGGCAGGAACCGGTCGGTGATATAGCGGTGCGACAGGGTCGCCGCCGCGACCAAGGCCGCATCGGTGATCCGCACCCCGTGGTGCAGCTCGTACTTTTCCTTGATCCCGCGCAGGATGCTGATCGTGTCTTCCACCGTCGGCTCGGACACGAACACCGGCTGGAAGCGACGGGCCAGGGCCGCGTCCTTTTCCACATGCTTGCGGTATTCGTCCAGCGTGGTCGCGCCCACACAGTGCAGCTCACCCCGCGCCAGGGCCGGCTTGATCAGGTTCGCCGCATCCATCGCGCCTTCGGATTTCCCCGCGCCGACCAGCTTGTGCATCTCGTCGATGAACAGGATGATCTCGCCACTGGCGGATTCGATCTCTTTCAGGATCGCCTTCAGCCGCTCCTCGAATTCGCCGCGATACTTTGCGCCCGCGATCAAGGAGCCCATGTCCAGCGCCATCAGCTTCTTGTTGCGCAAGGACTCCGGCACGTCTCCGTTGACGATCCGCAGCGCCAGCCCCTCGGCAATCGCCGTCTTGCCGACACCGGGTTCACCGATCAGCACCGGGTTGTTCTTCGTCCGGCGGCTCAGGACCTGCATCGCGCGACGGATTTCCTCGTCCCGCCCGATGATCGGGTCGATCTTGCCGTCCCGCGCGGCCTGGGTCAGGTCGCGCGCATACTTGCTCAACGCTTCCATCGTGTCTTCCGACGAAGCGCTGTCCGCCGTCCGCCCCTTGCGGACCTCGTTGATCGCCGTGTTCAGCCCTTGGGCCGTCACCGCCCCCGCCGTCAGCGCATCCTTGGCCCGCGTGTTCACCAGCGCCAGCGCGGTCAGCAACCGCTCCACCGGCACAAAGCTGTCGCCAGCTTTCTTGGCAACCGTCTCCGCCTCGTCCAGCACGCGGACCAGTTGCGGATCGACATAGGTCTGGGCATCGCCGCCGGTGACCTTGGGCAGCTTGGCAATCGCCGCGTTCACCGCCGCGTTGACCTGCTCGGGCGAGCCTCCCGCCTTGCGGATCAGGTTCGCAGCCAGGCCCTGATCGTCATCCATCAAAGCCTTCAAAAGATGGTCGGGCAGCACCCGCTGGTGACTTTCCCGCATCGCGATGGTCTGCGCAGCCTGAAGGAACCCGCGCGACCGTTCCGTGAATTTCTCCAAATTCATCGGTCATTCTCCTCTGATGAAGCACCCCACACACGCCGCCCGACACCGGCACGGACGCAAAGGGCCTTGCGCCAAAGTTGGGCGCAGACCCTCCGCTTTGCAATCCCCGCCACCGGAAAATCCCACCCTTGCGCGCTTGCGCCGCAGCGCCGCCCATAGGCCTTTCTCCGCCGAGATCGGGCCCCCTGATCAGCGGGTCGCGGCCCATGCCGGACCGGACTGCCCGCCTCGCCTTGCCGCCCCGGGCGCAGCACCCCATCCTGCCCCTTCACGACGAAAGGCCAAAGATGTCCGACGCGAAGCTTCCCCTGATCCACAAGGCCCCGGTCGAGGGCCTGGGCGTCCATGTCGCGCGCACGCGCCTGTCGATCGGCGACCCCGCCTGGCTGGACCGGCTGACGGACGGACGCATCGGTGTCTTCGCCAGCGTCCGCAAGCCGCTTTTCGGGATCATCCCCCGGCAACGCCCCGCGCTTCTGGGCCATCTTGGCCCGGTGGCCGAGGAAATCGTCTCGCCCTCGCTGGCGCATGGCGATTCGTTGCGGGTCCGGATCATCGACCTTGTGCCCGAGCATCTGGCCAACGGCTATCCGCCGGAAATCTACATCTCGGTCTGGGGCGACCCCCGGCACCTGCAACCGATCCTCGGGGCGCTTCCGGTCGACCCCGAACCCGAGCCGCCCGCGCGGTCCGCCCCCCGCCGCAAGGGGCTGGACGTCATCCTGGAGGTCTAGGGCACATAGCGCACATAGGCAAAGGCGCGACTGTCCGGGGACCAGCACGGCACGTTGATCGTGCCCTGCCCGCCGATGAACTCGCGCACCCGGCGGCGCTCCCGGCCATCGGGGTCGCACAGCATCAGCGCCACCGGCCTGTCCTCTGGATGCCCCGTCGTTCCCGGCGGATAGGCCAGATACAACAGCCGCTGCCCGTCCGGAGACGGATGCGGGAACCAGTTCACGAACCCGTCCGCAAACAGCTGCCGTTGCCCCGTCCCATCCGCCGCCATCACCCAGATCTGCGCCTGCCCCGTCCGGTCGCAGTTGTAATAGATGCAGCTGCCGTCCGGGCTGTAGTCCGGCCCGTCGCAATGCCCTTCGCCGCCGGTCAGGCGCGTTTCTTCGCCACCGGAAACCGCAATCGAATAGACATCGAAAGGCCCCGCCCCGCGCTTGGCCACATAGGCCAGCCGTGCCCCGTCCGGCGACCAGCCATGCCAGTAACTCGGCGCGTTCGCGGTCACCGCCACCGGCTCTCCGCCGCCCGCTGGCAGCATGAAGATCTCCGACCCGCGCCCGGTGTGATGCGAAATCACGATCCGCGTCCCGTCGGGGCTGATGCCGTGGTCGTTGTTGCAACGGTCGGCAAAGCCCGTGTCGACCGGCACCAGCCCGGGCGCATCCAACGGCACCCGAAACAGCCGCCCGCCGCCATTCACCAGCAGACTGCCGCCCGACGGGTCCCAGTTCGGCGCCTCGATCCGCCCGTCCACCGCCAGCACCTCGGTTACCCGGCCAGACCGCACCTCATACGTCTCGATGATGCTTCGCACCGATCCCTCCAACTTGATTAAAATTGTGCTTCCTCTCTGCACAAATATCCCACGGAGGGGTCCGGGGGGGTGTGAAACTCCCCCGGGGCTGGCCACGGGGCCCTAGTCTTTGGCCTTGGGGACCAGCAGTTTCTTCGGCCGAACCGCTTCGGCCGCCTTGAACAGGGAAAACGTCTGGTTGACGTAGTTCACCACACCCGAAAGCTTCTCCAGATACGCGGTCAGCTCTGTGGTCTTTTCCGCCTCGACCAGCTGAACCGCCCGCGACGGGTCCATGCCTTCGAACTGCACGTAGAACAAAGGCTCCCCCCGCCGCAGCACCAGATCCTTCGCCGGTTCGTGCCATTCAAAGGCCCACATCAGCGGTCGCGGCCAGATCGACACCGGGAAACGCCCGCCAAAGATCGTGCCCGGCATCGGGTCGGGCCGGTAATGCGCAAAAGCCGCCAGTTGCGACATGTAGACCGGCTCATCGGCGACAAAGCAGTAGGGCAGATGCAGCTGGATCGTCGGGCGGTCGGGAAAGCGCCACTCCGCTTCGTTCACCAGCGTCAGCACCTCGTTCAGCTTGGACGACCGGATCGGACTGGACGCCCCGGCCCGGTTCACCAGCACCGCCTTGCCCTTTTCGTCGCGCTGAAAGCCGATGTGCAGGTCGAACGGGCATTTCACCATGAAATACCGGCTTTCCAGCTGCACCACCGCCGGACAGCGCGCCGCCGATTTCGCATGGCCCCGGTTCGGCGGACGAATCTGCACCCGCTCGGGCGGGTCATACAGCACCGCGCCCTTGTCGGATGCCAGAAACCAGCCCACCGTCAGCGGCCCGGCCTCCGGCCCGTCAAGGGGCCGCTCAAAGGTGACGTTGAACTCCACCCCAATCCTCCATCGCCTGTTTCAGCGCCCGAACCCTCGCGGCACTTGTCCGCCGCCCGTCTGCGGGCGCAAAGCCCAGTTCCGTGATCCTACCCCGAACCACCACGCTTTCGGAACAGGACGCGTGCATCTCTTGCACGCCTGTGGCCAACAGGCCCGGGGCCGTCTCCGGGGTGACGCCCGCCCCCGCCATGACGGCAATCCGCCCCGCCGACTGCCGCACCAGCGCCTCGATCCGCGCGGCCCCCGCCAGGGCCGTCACAGCCCCACCCGAGGTCAGCACCCGGCGGAACCCCAGCGCCATCGCCTCGTCCAGAGCCGCGCCCATGTCCGGCACCAGATCAAGGCAGCGATGCAGCGTCAGGTCCATCGCCACCGGAATTTTCGAAAATTCCGGGTCGGAGCCTTCAAAGGCTCCGGTCCGATTTCTTTGAAGAAATCGGTGGCCCCCAGCCTCGGCCGCCCGCACCAGCCGCGCCAGCGCGGCCCGGTCCAGCCGTCCATCCGGCAGCGACGCCCCCAGGACGACGCCCGCCAGGCCCGCATCCCGGGCCGCCGCAATGTCCGCCTCCATCACCCCAAGCTCGGCCTCGGACCAGACGAAGTCGCCCGCCCGGGGCCGGATCATCGCCAGGACCGGCACGCCGCACCGCGCCGCCAGCGCCATGAACCCGACCGATGGCGTCAGCCCGCCCAGGCCCAGCGCCGAGCACAGCTCCACCCGGTCCGCCCCGCCCTCGACTGCGGCTGCCAGCCCGGCGACCGACTCGACGCAGACTTCCAGCGTCAGCCCCATTCCGCTTGCCCCGCCAGCGCCGCGCCCAGAAGCCCCGCATCCGCCCCGCATTCCGCCGGCACCAGCAGCGGCCCCGTGGTCTTGCGCAGGATGCCCGCCCGCACCGCCTGATCCAGATAGCCGACCAGCCCCGGCGCCAGCGACAGCCCGCCCCCCACCGGCACCACATCTGCGCCCACCAGATTGACCGCCATCGCCAAAGGCCCTGCCACCAGGTCGCGCCACAGCGCCATCGTCGCGCTGGCTGCGGCGTCGCCCGCCCGCCACCCCGCGACAATCGCCTCGGAGCCCAGACCCTCGCCGCTCCGCGCACGGTGCAGCCGCTCCAGCCCCCGCGCGCCGCCGACCGTGTCCACGCAACCGACCTGCCCGCAGCCGCAGGGAAACGCAAACTCGCCCCGGATCACCGGCCCGTGGCCCCATTCCCCGGCATAGCCGCCCGCGCCGTTGATCACCCGGCCCCCGACCACCAGCCCACCACCGACACCGGACCCAAGGATCACCCCGAACACCGTGCCATGCCCCCGCCCGGCCCCCCGACCGGCCTCGGCCAGCGCAAAACAGTCGGCGTCGTTCAGCACGCTGACCGGCAGCCCCGTCGCCGCCCGCAGTTCAGGCCCCAGCGCCAGCCCGTCGATCGCCGGGATGTTCGCCACCGTCCCGATTCCCGTCGCGGGGTCCACCACCCCGGCGATCGAGATCGCAATTCCCCGTTCGCCGCCCTGCACGAACCCCGCAATCGCCGCCGTGAACGCCGCCTTGTCCCCGGCCGGGGTCGCCACTTCCCCCTGCGGCCGCAGCGCCCCGTCCCAGCCCCCGTTCCAGGTCGCCGCCCGGATCCGACTGCCCCCGATATCAAACGCCAGGATCATCCCTGCCCCCCATCTTGCCGTCAGTCTTGACAGGCCGACCCCGCCCCGTCAAACCGCCCCGTCAAACCGCCCCGTCATACTGCCCCGACCCCAGACAGGAGAGCCCGATGCCCGCCGATGACCGCCTGATCGTGGCGCTTGACGTGCCGAACGTGGTGCACGGCCTTGACCTTGTGGCCCGGATCGGCGACGCCGCCAGCTTTTACAAGATCGGCCTTGGCATGTTGACCGGCGGCGGCCTGGCTCTTGCGAACGAGCTGAAGCACGAACACGGCAAGCGCGTCTTTCTGGACATGAAGCTGTTCGACATCGGTGCCACCATCGAGGCCGCTGTCCGGGGCCTTGCGCAATACGACCTGGATTTCCTCACTGTCCACGGTGACCCGCAGGTGGTCAGCGCCGCTGCCACGGGCAAGGGCGGCACCGGCCTGAAGATCCTGGCCGTCACCATCCTGACCTCGCTTGACCGGGCCGATCTTGACGCCAACCTGATCAAACCCGGCGACATCCACGCCATCACCCTGGAACGCGCCGCCCGCGCGTTTGATGCCGGGGCCGACGGCGTCATCGCCTCCCCGCAAGAGGCGGCACTGATCCGCGCCCTGCCGCAAGCGCAGGGCAAGCTGATCGTGACACCGGGCGTCCGCCCCACAGGCAGCGCCAGCGGCGACCAGAAGCGCATCGCCACCCCCTTGCAGGCGATCAGCGACGGCGCTGACCACATCGTCGTCGGTCGCCCGATCTGGCAGGCGAAAGACCCCGCCGCAGCCGCGCGTGCCGTGGTGGCTGAATTGACCAAGTAAAAGAATCGGGTTTACAAGCCTAAGGGTTTTTGTCAGACATTCGGCACCTCCAGCCGAAAGTCCCGCCATGCGCCTTCTGACTGCCCTGCTTTTCCTGTCTGCCCCCGCCGCCGCCGCCACTCCGGACCAGGTCGCCCGCACTTACGCCGATCTTGCCCTTGCCGGATATCAGGACAGCCTGACCACCGCCCAGGCGCTGCAACAGGCCGTCGCCACGCTGATCGCCACCCCGTCCGACGAAACCCTGCAGGCCGCCCGCACCGCCTGGCTGGCCGCCCGCGTGCCCTATCAGCAGACCGAGGCGTTCCGCTTCGGCAACCCCATCGTTGACGACTGGGAAGGCCGGGTGAACGCCTGGCCGCTGGACGAGGGCCTGATCGACTATACCTCGGCGGACTACGGCAACGAAGAAAACGCCCTCGCCGCCCTGAATGTGATCGCGACGCCGACCTTCACCCTTTCCGGCACCGCCATCGACGCCACCACCATCACCCCCGCGCTGATCGCAGACACCCTGCACGAAGCCGACGGGATCGAAGCCAACGTGGCTTCCGGCTACCATGCCATCGAGTTCCTGCTCTGGGGGCAGGATCTCAATGGCACGGGTCCGGGGGCAGGCGCGCGGCCTTTCACCGACTATGTTCAAGGGGAAGGTTGCACGGGCGGGAACTGCGACCGCCGCGCCGCCTATCTGCAGGCCGCGACCGACCTGCTGGTCGCGGACCTGGGCGAAATGACCGCCAACTGGGCCAACGACGGCCCGGCCCGCGCTGCCGTCACGGCTGAGCCGCAGTCCGGCATCCTGGCCGCGCTGACCGGCATGGGCAGCCTGTCCTACGGCGAACTTGGCGGCGAACGGATGAAGCTTGGCCTGATGCTGAACGACCCCGAGGAAGAGCATGACTGCTTCTCCGACAACACCCACAACAGCCACTACTATGACGGTCTCGGCATCCGGAACGTCTACCTTGGCCGCTACACCCGCGTTGATGGCTCGGTTGTCGAAGGCCCGTCGCTCTCCGATCTGGTGGCCGCTGCCGACCCGGCCATCGACGCGCAACTTAAGGCCGAACTTGACGCCTCTGTCGCAGCGCTGGCGGCGATCAAGGCCACGGCCGAAGCGGGCCTTGCCTACGATCAGATGCTGGCCGCAGGCGATGCCAGGGGCGAGACGCTGATCCTGGCCGCCGTCGATGCCCTGGTCACCCAGACCGCCTCCATCGACCGCGCCGTCACCGCGCTGGGCCTGTCGAAGATCGACTTCGAAGGCTCCGACAGCCTTGATAACCCCAACGCGATCTTCCAGTAGATCGGGCGCAAACCGGACGGCACGGGCCCCGCCTCCGTGCCGTTCACCTTTGCGCAACTATCCCCGCCGGAGGCACCGCCAAGCCGGTTGGCGCTTGCGCCAGAGCCGAGACAGGGACGCGCGGCGCAGTCGCTCAATCTGACCACCGCCGCCCCCTGCGCCGCACCGGACCGTCCGCGCACGCCGCTTGCGGGATGCCGGGCAAAACCGTGGAACCCGCCAATCCGCCGATTCGGCCCCATGGTTAACGCGACTTTCGCCCGGCGCGCGTAGAGACGGAAAGAAGACGCCGGAAAGACGCATGGAAGACGTCGCATCTTCCCCATAACTGTCTGATTTAACACGCCGAACGGCAGATCCCCCCGGTGTTGCGCCACAGCCCCGGCACCCCCCCGAAAACGACAGCTTGCCGCAGGGATCACTTTTCCGATTGAAACACTCAACTATCCGGCGCTATGTCACCGGAAACCCGGAGCCTCGACATGCGCCACGCCCTGATCCTGCTTTGCCTGACCAGCGCCCCAACCCAGGCGCAGACGCTGGACGACCGGCATCTGCCGGTGATTCCCCGCACCGCCGAAGACAGCGCCAAGGTCGCCGCCGTCCTGGCCCCGCCGACCGACTTCACCCGGCCCGAGCCGTTCGAGGCCAAGCCCGCCGGGGCCGCCACCGTCCGCGCGACCGGCACCGCCGACGCCTTCAGCCAGCATTCCGCCAACATGCCCTTTGAAGACGAGATGCGCTTCAAGCTTGGCAATGCCCTGTTCCGCAAGACCTGGGTCGCCTCGCCCGCCTCCACGCTTGCCTCCGACGGGCTTGGCCCCTTGTACAACGCCCGCGCGTGCCAGGACTGCCACTTGAAGGACGGTCGCGGACACCCACCGGAAACGCCTGACGATTCAAGGGTTTCCATGTTCCTGCGCCTGTCCGTTCCGGGCGGCCCCTCGCCCGAGGGGATCGCCGAATGGCTGGCGACGCAGCCCGATCCGACCTACGGCGGCCAGTTGCAGGACCTTGCCGCGCCAGGGCACGCCACCGAAGGCCGGATGGACATCACCTACAGCGAAAACCCCGTGATGCTGGCCGATGGCACCGTGGTCAGCCTTCGCGAACCGACCTACAGCTTCGCCGCCCCGGGTTACGGCACGCCCTCCGCCGACCTCCTGATCTCGCCGCGCGTCGCCCCGCAGATGATCGGTCTCGGCCTCCTGGAAGCGATTCCCGCCGCCGACATCCTGTCCCTGCAGGACCCCGACGACGCCGATGGCGACGGGATTTCAGGCCGGGCGCAGATCGTGCCCTCGGCCGAATTCCGCGTGCCGATGCTGGGCCGGTTCGGGCTGAAAGCCGGCGCTCCGACCGTCAAGGAACAGTCCGCCGGGGCCTTTGCCGGGGACATGGGCCTGTCCACCCCGCTGCATCCCGACCCCTGGGGCGACTGCTCCACGGGCGAAGCCACCTGCCGCGACGCCCCGCACGGCCAGGAACCGGACGCCCGCGACGGGCTGGAAGTTGACGGCGAAAGCCTTGATTTTGTGACGTTTTATTCCCGCAATCTAGGCGTCCCCGAACGGCGCGGCTTCGACGACCCCACAGTGCTGCGCGGAAAAGAGCTGTTCTACACCACCGGCTGCCAGTCCTGCCACACGCCGAAACACGTCACCCACCGGCTTGACGCCCAGCCCGAGCAAAGCTTCCAGCTGATCTGGCCCTATACCGACCTTCTCTTGCACGACATGGGCCCCGGCCTTGCCGACCACCGCCCCGAAGGCCGCGCTACCGGCAGCGAATGGAAGACCCCGCCGCTTTGGGGCATCGGCCTGACGAAAACCGTTTCCGGCCACACGCAATTCCTGCACGATGGTCGCGCCCGCAGCCTGCTGGAGGCGATCCTCTGGCACGGGGGCGAGGCGCAGGCCCAGCGCGACACCGTCGTCAGCCTGCCCCCGGATGACCGCGCCGCGTTGATCGCCTTTCTGGAAAGCCTCTGATGCGCCTTTTGATCGCCTCTCTTCTTCTTGCCTTTCCAGCCGCAGCGGACACGGCGGATGTCGTCACCGACCACATTCGCCCGGGATATCAGGCGTTTGCAAAGTCTGCCGCCGACCTTGCCGCCATCGAAAGCTGCAGTTCCGACAGCCTGCGCCCGGCTTTCCACAGCGCCTATGACGCCTGGCTTGCCGTCGCCCACCTGCATCTTGGCCCGGCAGAAGAGGACGGCCGCGCACTGGCGATCCTGTTCTGGCCCGACCCAAAGGGCCTTGGTGCCAAGGCCCAGCGTGGGCTTCTGACCGGCGATCCCGCCGCGCTGACGCCCGATTTCCTGGCCCAGCAATCTGTCGCCGCCCGGGGTCTGGCCGGGTTGGAGCGGCTGCTGTATCCCGCCGAGCCGCTGCCCGTCGACCCCTGCCCGTTGATCCTGGCCACAGCCGATGATCTGTCGCGCGTGGCCGATGAGGTGTCGGCTGACTGGAGCCCGTTCGGCGATCTGTTGCTGACGGCGGGCGATCCCGGAAACCCCCGCTTTCTGACCAAAGCCGAAGCCAGTCAGGCGCTGTTCACCCAGCTTGCGACCGGGCTGGAATTCATCGCCGACCGCCGCATCGGTCGCCCGCTTGGGACCTTCGACAAACCCCAGCCGACCCTGGCCGAGGCCCGCGCGTCAGCCCGGTCCCTGCGCAACGTGGTCCTGTCCCTGCAGGCCCTGCGCGATCTGGCCCTAACCCTTGATCCCGGCAGCCCCAGGACCCTGGCCGCCTTTGACCATGCACTTGATCTTGCAGCGAAACTTGACGACCCGACCTTTGCCAAGGTCACCGATCCCCAGGGCTGGCTCAAGGTCGAGATCCTGCAGCAGGCGATCCGCACCGCCCGTGACACCGCGATTGCCGAGCTTGGACCGGCGCTTGGCGTGACGCTTGGCTTCAACTCGCAGGACGGCGACTGATGCAGCGCCGCGCGTTCCTGGCCAGCCTCGCCGCCGCCTGCGCCCCCCGGATGACCTGGGCCGATGTGGGCCAACCTGCCTTTCTGGCCGCCGGAAAGCAGGGCGAGGATTTCTTCCTGCATGGGCTGTCGGTCACTGGCAACTCGCTGTTCCAACTGCCACTTCCGGGTCGCGGCCATGCCGCCGCTGCGCATCCGACACGGGCCGAGGCGGTCGCCTTTGCCCGTCGCCCCGGCACCTTTGCGCTGGTGATCGACTGTGGCACCGGGCAAGCCGCACACCGCCTAAGCCCGCCTGAAGGCCTGCAATTCAACGGCCACGGCGCGTATTCCGGCGATGGATCGCTGCTGATGACCTCTGAAGTCGTGGCCGAGACGTCCGAGGGCCGCATCGGGTTGTGGGACACCGCCCGCTACAGCCGGCTGACCGACTGGCCCAGCCACGGCATCGGGCCGCATGACATCAAGCTGCTGCCCGATGGTCGCCTGGCCGTCGCCAACGGCGGCATCCGGACCGATCCCGTGGACCGAAGCAAGCTGAACATCCCCGACATGCGCCCGAACCTGTCGCTGCTGTCGCCGGAGGGCGCGTTGCTTGACCAGATCGACTTGCCCGGGCTTCGGCAGAACTCTATCCGGCATCTGGCGCTGTCGGGGCCCGCCATCGCCTTTGCGATGCAGTGGGAGGGCGACCCCGCCGAACCCGTGCCGCAACTGGGCCTGTGGACCCCGGGCGCTGCACCCGTGCTGTGCCAACCGGACCTTCAGAATATCCTTGTGATGCAAGGCTATGCGGGATCGGTTGCGGCGACGGCGGACCGGATCCTGGTCACCTCGCCCAAGGGTGGGGCTGCGATGATCTTTCGCGCGGACGGCACACCCGTCGCCACCCATCTGCGGGCCGACCTGTGTGGCGCGGCGGCCCTGGCCGATGGGTTTGTCCTGACCGACGGCATGGGCGCGGTCTGGTCGGCGGACGATACAGGCTTGGTGCCGCTGACCAG
>JAKQLM010000203.1 GCA_029567145.1 Pseudomonadota bacterium | reverse complement strand
GGTCGGGGATCAGGCGTGGGGTTGCAGCGGTCATTGTGCGGCCTCGCGCAGGATCAGGCGGCCCTTGGGGCGGTTCTGGGTGGCGTTGAAGGCGACGGCAAGGATGATCGCGGTGCCGGAAATCGCCATCTGCCAGAAAGGCGAGATGCCGACGACCGGCAGGGCGTTCTTGATCACCCCCAGGAACAACGCCCCCAGGATCGCGCCCCAGATCGAGCCCGCGCCCCCGGCAATGGCGATGCCCCCGATGACGCAGGCGGCGACGACGTCCAGCTCGAACCCCCCGGCGATGTCGACGTAGGCCACGGCGTAGCGGGCGGTCCAGAGATAGCCGGTAAGGCCCGCTAGCGCGCCCGAGATCACGAAGGCAGCGGCCTGCGTACGGCCCACGTCGATGCCTGCATAGACGGCGGCGTGGGGGTTGCCTCCAACTGCATAGAAGGCGCGGCCAAGTGGGGTGCGGCTCAGGATCAGGGCAAAGACGGCGATCAGCGCAATTGCAACCCAGCTCATCACCGGCAGACCAAGGAGGATATGGCGGGGGAGCGCTTTGAACCCGTCCGTCATCTCATGCGCGTTGACCCATTTGCCGTCGGTCATCAGGAAAATGACGCCCCGGTAGATCGTCATCGTGCCAAGCGTGACGACGATCGAGGGGATGCCGACCTTCCACACCAGCACGCCGTTGATCGCCCCCAGCGCCGCGCCCATCAGGACGACGGTGAGAAGGATCAGCGGTAGTGGCACCCCTGCCCCGTTCATCAGCGCGGCGGTCATGCCGGTGAGGGCAAGGGTGGCCGCGACCGACAGGTCGATGCATTTGGTCAGGATCACGATCATCTGGCCGATCACCAGGATCATCAGCGGCGCGGTGTCGTTGAACACGTTTGCCAGGCTTGCGGGCGCGATGAAGGCCGGAAAGCGGGCGGCGATCAGGGCAAGGCTGGCAAGGATGGCCAGCGCCAGCAGGATTTCGCGGTGTTTCAGGATGCTCATGCTGCCACCGCCAGACCTGCGGCCGCGCGGACGAGCGCTTCGGGGGTCATGCGGTCTCCGGCGACTTCGTCCACGATCCGGCCTTCGCGCATGACGATCACGCGGTCGGACATGCCCAGAACCTCGGGGATTTCCGAGCTGACCATGATCACCGCCAGCCCCTGCGCTGCGAGTTCGGCCATGAAGGCGTGGACGGCGGCTTTCGATCCAATGTCGATGCCCTTGGTCGGCTCGTCCAGGATGATGACGCGGGGCTTGGTGGCCAGCCATTTGGCGATGACGACCTTTTGCTGGTTCCCGCCCGACAGAAGCCCCACGTCCTGATCCAGCGCGGCGGCGCGCAGGTCGAGGCGTTGGGTATAGCTACGGGCCAGCGCGAATTCCTGTGCCAGGTTCAGAAAACCGCCCCGGCTGACCGCGCCCAGCGACGGAAGGGTGACGTTCTGAAAGATCGGCAGACCCTTTACCGCGCCTTGGCGGCCACGGTCTTCGGGGACGTAGACGATACCCGCCTCTACCGCCTCGGCAGTTGAACGGATCACGCGGACCTGGTTTTCGATCTTGACTGCGCCCTTGGAGGGTTTGGTGATGCCGAACAGGGCCTGCATCACCTCGGACCGGCCCGCGCCGACCAGACCGTAAAAGCCCAGGATCTCGCCCCGGTGCAGGGTGAAGCCAATGTCGGCAAATTCGGTGGGGTGGCAGTAGCCCGCGACGGTCAGGACCGGGTCGCCGGGCTGATGCGTGCGGGCGGGGAAGATCTGGTCGACGCTGCGCCCGACCATCATCTGCACCAGCTGGCCTTCGGTTGCGTCGGCCATCAGGCCCGCGCCGACGAACTGGCCGTCACGAAAGACGGTGTAGCGGTCGGCGATGCGAAAGACCTCGTCGAACTTGTGGCTGATGAAGAGGATAGCCTTGCCTTGGGCGCGCAGTTTTTCGACCAGCTCGTACAGCTCGTGGATTTCCTTGTGCGATAGGGCGGCGGTGGGTTCGTCCAGCACCACGACCTGCGCCTCGATCGACAGCGCGCGGGCGATGGCAACCATGTGGCGCGAGGCGAT
>JAKQLM010000196.1 GCA_029567145.1 Pseudomonadota bacterium | reverse complement strand
TGTCGGGGCTACTGGGCGGCCTCGACCGCGCTGACCAGGTTTTCGACGGCGGTTGCCGCGTCGTATTCGCCGTTGAAATGCGCGGTCACCACGTCATAGATCGCGTTCTTCACGGCGGCCTTGTTGGCGTGGCCGTGGGCGATGGACCCCACCAGAGTGCCGTTGGTCGAGGCTTCGGCCAGTTCGGCCATGCCCTGCTTGCCGCAGTCATCGAACGCGTCGTTCGGAACGTCGGTCCGCGCCGGAACCGAGCCCTTGACCACGTTGAACGCCGACTGGAAGCCCGGGTCCATGATCGCGCGGGCCATTTCGCCCTGTGCGGCCTGTGCGCCCTCTTCCGTCTGCGCGAACATCGCGAACTGGTCCGAGTTGAAGGCGACCATGCCCTGGCTGCCCGGCACGCGGAAACACAGGAAGTCGGTGCCCGGGACCTTGCCCGCCTTCAGGAATTCGCCCTTGGCCCAGTCGCCCATGATCTGAAACGCGGCTTCGTTGTTGATCACCATCGCCGAAGCCAGGTTCCAGTCGCGGCCCGAGAAGTTGTCATCGACAAAGCCGCGCAGCGTGGCCATGCGATTGAACACTTCGACCATCTGATCCGACCCCAGGGCTGCAGGGTCCAGGTCGATGAACGCTTGTCTGTAGAACTCCACCCCGCCGACCGACAGCACGACGCCATCGAACATGGTCGCGTCCTGCCAGGCCTGCCCGCCATGCGCCAGCGCGGTCTTGCCGCTGTCTTTCACCTTCTGCATCGCGGCCACGAATTCGTCCCAGCTGGTCGGCTGGGCGATGCCAAGCCCGTCCAGGATGGCCTTGTTCGCCCAGACCCAGGTGGTCGAATGGACGTTCACCGGAGCCGCGACCCAATGGCCGTCGGATTTGGAAAAGCCCTGCAGCGCCGCCGGAACGACCGCATCCCAGCCTTCTTCGGCGGCCACTGTGTCAAGGTTCGCCAGCTTGCCTTCGGCGGCCCAGTCCAGGATGTCAAAGCCCAGCATCTGAACGGCAGTCGGCGCATCGCCAGCGGTGACCCGGGCGCGCAGGGTGGTCATGGCGGCCTCGCCCCCGCCGCCCGCCACCGGCATGTCGACCCAGCCGATGGTCTTGGTCGCCAGATCGTCCTTCAGGACGTTCAGCGCCGCGGCTTCCCCACCCGAGGTCCACCAGTGCAGCACCTCGACATCCTCGGCTGCGGCGATGCTTGTCGTGGCCAGCAAGGCTGCGACGATTGCCGTCTTTCTTCCGATAATCCCACGCATTTCGGTCTCCTCCTGTTGCGTTTTTCGTGCCTGTTCCCGCCGGGTATCAGGCCTGCTTCACCCAAGGTGCGCGCGTGCGGCCCAGCCGCATGACCAGCGATTTCACCTCGAGGAATTCGTCAAAGCCGTAGGCGCCGATCTCGCGGCCCTGGCCGGATTGCTTGACCCCGCCAAAGGCCACCTCGGGAAAGCCGTCCATCCAGGTGTTGGTCCAGACCGTGCCCGCCTGGGCGCGGCGGCTGAACTCCAGGCAGGTGTGGACGTCATCGCACCAGATGCCCGCCGACAGGCCGTAGGTGGCGTCATTGGTCAGGGCGATGGCCTGATCCAGCGTCCGGAAGGTCAGGACGACCAGGACCGGGCCGAACACCTCGTCCCGCGCAATCGCCATGTCGGGGGTGACGTTGCGGATAACCGTGGGCTGGTAGAATTGCGGGCCAAGGCCCGGCACGATCAGCGGCGCACCCCCGAGACAGACCGTGGCCCCGGCCGCCACGGCGGCGCGGACATGGGCGTCGATCTTGGCCGCATGTTCGGGCGTGACGATCGCGCCGACCTGCGTGTCGGGATTGAGCGGGTTGCCAAAGGCCACCTGTCGCGACAGGTCCACCACCCGCGCCACGAAGGCATCGGCGATATCCTCATGCACGATGATCCGGCTGGAGGAATTGCAGCACTGGCCGACGTTGAAATAGACGCCGAAGGTGACCGCATCGGCAGCGCCGTCCAGATCAGAGTTCGGGAAGATCACCTGCGGGTTCTTGCCGCCCAGTTCAAGCGCGACCTTCTTCAGGGTGTCGCCTGCTGTCCTGGTGATCACCTTGCCCACGGCGGTCGATCCGGTGAAGGTCACCATGTCGACATCAGGGTGGCTGGACATCAGCGCCCCGACCGGGTTGCCATGGCCCAGCACGATGTTGCAGACGCCCGCTGGCAGGCTCGCCTGAACCAGCATCTCGGCCAGCATTGCGGTGGTGGATGGCGTCATCTCGGACGGCTTGACCACGCAGGTGCAGCCCGCCGCCAGCGCGAAGGGCAGCTTTTGCGACAGGATCCAGAACGGGAAATTCCACGGCGAGA
>JAKQLM010000184.1 GCA_029567145.1 Pseudomonadota bacterium | reverse complement strand
GACGATTCCGGGCCGTAAATCTCAATAATACGGCCCTTGGGCAGGCCGCCGATCCCCAGCGCGATGTCCAGACCCAGCGAACCGGTCGAGGTCGCCTCGATGTCCATCGCCGGGCTGTCCGCGCCAAGGCGCATGATCGAGCCCTTGCCGAACTGCCGTTCGATCTGTGCGAGCGCGCTTTCCAGCGCCTTCGACTTGTCCATATCCCGCTTGCTCCCGAGGTCGAGAAGGTTTGCCGCCGCCATGTCACGCTCCTTATTTCATAGCCACCCGCAGGCGGCAATCCTTGCCCGTGTTCCCCAAGTGTTCCCGTTCATATGGGACCAAACAGAGAACATATCAATCAAATTCTTCGCAATCCCAGCTTTTGCCTGCTTTGGTTAAGGGATAGTTTACGGCGCTGCCCTTAGCCGGGGGGCAAAGCGGAATCTTTGGCGCGAGGTGCGGGTTTGCTGGTGTTCTGGGACGAAAGGCTGGCGTTTCTGGCCACGCCCAAGACGGGATCGACGGCAATTGCCGCCGCACTCGAATCGCTGGCCGCCGTGTCGATCCAGCGCCCGCCGCTGTTGAAGCATACCACGGTCCACCGCTATCGCCGGTTCATCGGGCCCTATCTGGAGGCCGCGTCGAAGGATACGTTCACCCTGGTCGCCCTGATGCGCGAGCCGCGCGACTGG
Source organism: Pseudomonadota bacterium (assembly GCA_029567145.1). Taxonomy (GTDB): domain Bacteria; phylum Pseudomonadota; class Alphaproteobacteria; order Rhodobacterales; family Rhodobacteraceae; genus Tabrizicola. The sequence goes on along the minus strand of JAKQLM010000184.1, from coordinate 2,870 downwards.
CTGGGGTCCTGGTACCGCTTTCGCCAGCGCGACGAGACGGTGGCCGAAAACTCGACTGCCGGGATCAGCTTTGACGCCTTTGTGCAGGCCTGGTGCCAGGACCCGCGGCCCGCGTTTGCCGATGTGGGCAGCCAGGCCAGGTTTCTGCGGCCCCGGCAGGGGGTCGGGGTGGACCGGCTGTTCCGCTATGAGGAAATCGACACCTTCGTGCATTTCCTGGAGGACCGGCTGGGCTGCGAGATCCTGTTGCCGCGCCTGAACGTGTCGCCCCCCGGAGCCACCGACCTGTCTCCCGCGACCGAAGCCCGGCTGCGCGAGGTCGCGGCCGAGGATTTCGACCTTTACCACACGCTTCTGCCCTAGGCGTCAGGGCGCCGGCGGCGCGCGAAGGGCATGACAGGGCGGTGGAAACCGGGTAAACAGGCGATCAAGGGGCAAAGACCCCGTGAGGCATGAAAGGGCGGACAGATGAGCGGACTACTGACGACGCGGCGCGGGCTGCTTCTGGGGGCGGGCGCACTGGCGCTGGCGGGCTGCAACAACGGGGTCGGGTCGAACGGCGGCGCGCAGATCGACGCGCGGGTCGATGCGACCGAGAATTTCCTGTTCAGCCGCTACCCCGGCACGCAGGATCTGGCGAACCGGGCCAACGGGGTCTTGTACATGCCGCTGATGACCGAGGCCGGGTTCGGTCTGGGCGGGGCGTTCGGACGCGGGGCGCTGCGGATCGGCGGGGCGACGGTGGACTACTACTCGGCCGCGAAGGGGACGATCGGGTTCCAGATCGGCGCGCAGCAGTATGCCCACGCCCTGTTCTTCATGACCCCCGAGGCGCTGGAGGAGTTCCGGCGCAGCAGCGGCTGGGCGGCCAGCGGCGAGGTCCGCTATGCCACCCCGGAACAGGGGGCCAGCATCGGCAAGGAGACGACCGAACTGGACCCGGTGATCGCGCTGATCTTCGGCCAGCAGGGGCTGATCGCCGGGGCGACCCTGGGCGGGGTCAAGTACACGCGGATCATTCCCTGACCTGTCCACAGTGGACAGTCCGGAAAAATCGTTTGAAACCCTAGGCTTGCATGCGGGCGTTAACCCGCTGGCAAGGATTGGCCGGGGGGCTGGCGGGCGACCCTATTTCAACCGCCGGATCAGGCTGGAGGTGTCCCCGCGTCCGCCGCCCATCAGCTGCACGTCCTTGTAGAACTGGTCCACAAGTGCCGTGACCGGTAGACGGGCGCCGATCTCGTCGGCGGTGTCCAGGCAGATGCCAAGGTCCTTGCGCATCCAGTCGACCGCAAAACCGAAGTCGAAGCTGTCGGCCAGCATGGTCTTGTGGCGGTTCATCATCTGCCAGGACCCTGCGGCCCCCTGAGAGATCACCTCGACCACCTTCTCGCCGTCGAGACCGGCCTTTTGGCCGAAGGCCAGCGCCTCGGACAGGCCCTGCATCAGGCCCGCGATGCAGATCTGGTTCATCATCTTGGCCAGTTGCCCGGCCCCAGACTCTCCGATCAGGCGGCAGATGCGGGCGTAGGACGCCATCACCGGCTCGGCCCGGGCATAGTCCGCCGGATCGCCGCCGCACATGATCGACAGTTGGCCGTTTTCCGCCCCCGCCTGCCCGCCAGAAACCGGTGCATCGACGAAGGCCAGACCCGCCGTCGCGGCCTGCGTGGCCAGCTTGCGGGTGATGTTGGCCGACACGGTGGTGTGATCGACAAAGACCGCGCCGGGCGTCATGCCCGAGAACGCGCCATCCGGGCCCGTGCAGACCAGGCGCAGGTCGTCGTCATTGCCGACGCAGGCGAAGACGAACTCGGCCCCTTTGGCCGCATCGCGCGGGGTCGGCGCGCTGCGCCCCCTGTGCTGCGCAATCCAGGCGGCGGCCTTGGCCGGGCTGCGGTTGAAGACGGTGACTTCGTGCCCCTTGGCGGCCAGATGCCCGGCCATCGGGTAACCCATGGTGCCAAGGCCAAGAAACGCTACTTTCGCCATCTTCCATCCCCCGATGATTGCCCTTGAAGGGTCGATGGACTAGGAACCGATCACGGTCGCGTCGTCAAGGATGGTGCCGCAAGAACCGGGCGCAAATGGACAAAGCCACATGCTGACTGCCTTTCGCTGGCTGATCCGTCTTCTGACCGGCGCTATCGTGCTGGGGGTGGTGGCGCTTGTGCTGGCCTACTGGATCCTGTCGCGGTCGCTGGTCGACTATTCCGAGGATTTCTCGGTGCGCGGCATCAGCGCCCCGGTCGAGATCATCCGCAACAATGACAACGTGCCGCATATCTTCGGCAAGACGGATGCGGACGTGTTCTTTGCCCTGGGCTTCGCCCATGCGCAGGACCGGCTGTGGCAGATGACCATGCTGCGCCGGACGGCACAGGGGCGGCTGTCGGAACTGTTCGGCGCACCCACGGTCAAGGTCGATGAGCTGTTGCGCCGGCTGGACCTGTACGGGCTGGCGCTGGAATCGGTGGCGGCGCAGGACCCCGAGACGCTGGCCGCGCTGGAGGCCTATTCGGCCGGGGTGAACGCCTGGATCGGCGAGGTGAATGCGGGCGCGCGCGGGCGTGGCGCGCCGGAGTTCTTTTTGTTTTCCAACGAGATCGCGGCCTGGGCCCCGGCGGATTCCATCGCGATCCTGAAGCTGATGGCGTTGCAGTTGACCGGGTCGGTCGAGACCGAGGTGTTGCGCGCGCGGGTGTCCTTGCTGTTGCCGCCCGAGCGGCTGGCCGACATTCTGCCGGACGATCCGGGCCAGGGTGTCGCCGCCCTGCCCGACTATGCCAGCCTGGTGCCCGGCGTGGCGCCCGACTTTGCCCCGGTCGATTTCGCGCTGGGGCCCTTATCGCCGGTCGCGGCCCTGGGTC
>JAKQLM010000156.1 GCA_029567145.1 Pseudomonadota bacterium | reverse complement strand
CAGCGGCGTTTCGGCAAGTGCAGGGGTGGCCGCAAGAAGCAGGGGGAAAACCAGGTGACGCATCAATGACTCCGCTGTTGTCGGGGAAGAGTGCCAGAGGATCGGGGCGATTGCCAGTCAAGGAGCCGTGTCTTGTGCAGCCGCCGTGCCCTGCCAACGGGCCAGATGCGGACGAATCGCGCGCCGCCACAGCCGGGGCGACAGCGCCAGCGCACAGGCCAGGGGCAAGGGCCAGGGCAGGCGGGGGGCCTCGGCTTGCGCGGGCAGGCGCAGGGCGGGAAACGGGCGCGAGGGGTGGGCGTGGTGGTCGGAATGGCGCGGCGCGTTCAGCATCATGGCCGAACTGAACCAATGTGCGGTGTTCCAGCTGTGGCGCAGGTCTACCGGCTCCAGCCGGCCATCGGGCTGGCGGGCGCGGGTCAGGCCGTAGTGCTGGACATAGTCCGACAGCAGGATCTGGCTTTGCGCGTGCAGCCCAAGCCCGGCCCAGACCATGAGGCCCGGGATCCCGGCAATCGCCGCACCAAGAGCAAGGGCGGCCAGACCGCCCGCCAGGTAGAAGGCGTAAGGGTGCGGACCCAGTGGCCTGCCCCGGTCGCGCAGGGCGGTTTCGGCCTGCAGGCCCTGGACAAAGCTGCCGCGCCAGGCGCGCAAGGCAAAGCGGTAGAAGCCTTCGCCCGCGCGGGCGCTGTTCGGGTCCTCGGCGCTGCCGACATGGCGGTCATGCACCAGCCGGTGCGCGCTTGCGTGCTGACCGAACAGGATCGCGACATAGACGGCGGCCCCCAGACGGAAAAGCTCGCGCCGGGGGCGGTGGATCAGCTCATGCGCTGCCGGATGACCGACCTGGCCCAGCCAGAACCCCACGGCAAAGAAGGCCAGCACCCGTTCGCCAGGCCCAAGCCCGCTGTCGCCTGCGATGGCCCAGACCGCAACCGGCAGCACGGCCAGGGCACCCAGGCCCACGCTGACCAGAAGGATGTCGGCGGCCGGAAACTCGGACCTGTCCGGCGCCCCTGCGGTCAAGGGGATGATCTGGTCCAGAAGCACGGTCAGCACCGCCATGTAGAGGAACGCCGTCCAGAGCCAGGCCCCGCCAAAGGCCAGCCCAAGGGCCAGCAGGGGCAGGGGCAGAAGTGACGCCACGGCAAAGGCGGCAAGGGGCAGGGGTTTGGCTTGCATCGTCCCATGGTCCGGTGAAGGCTGCGGCAGGTCAAGACAGGAGCCAGCCTTGCCGGCAAGCTTGGGCGAATTCATGGCGCTTGCAACTGCCATAGTGTCGCTGGCTGCAGCGGTGACCTACTGGCTGGGCTTCGCCCGGCGTGAGGTCAAGGGGCCGGTCGGGGTGGCGGTCAAGACGGCCTCGACGGCCCTTTTGGCGCTGCTGGTCGCGGGCCTGGGGGACAGCGGCTGGTTCTGGTCGATCCCGCTGGGGCTGGCGCTGGGGGCCTTGGGCGATCTGTGCCTGGCGCTGGGCGGGGTGCGGGCGTTTCTGGCCGGGGTCGGGGCCTTTGGCCTTGGGCATCTGGCCTATGCGCTGGGGTTGCTGGTCCGGTCGGCGGACCTGGGCTTTGACGGCCTGACCCTGGGCGAAGGGCTGGTGCTGGTGGTCTTGCTGGCCCTGCTTGCGTCCACCGAATTCTGGCTTGCCCCCCGCACAGGAGAGTTGCGGTCGGCTGTGCGCGGATATGTCTGGCTGATCGGGGCGATGGGCATGGCGGCGGTGCTTTTGCCTGCCTACGACGGGCAGGGCGTGCTGCGGCTTGGGGCGGCCCTGTTCATCCTGTCGGACCTGCTGCTGGCGTTGCAGCTGTTCGTGGTAAGGCGGGCAGGCCTGCGTGTGCAGTTGGCGATGGCGCTGTGGCCGATCTACTGGGCGGGGCAGGCGCTGATCGGGTTCGGGGCGGTCCTGTTCTGGTCGACCAAGGGCTAAGGGTCGTCAAACCTTTCATTGGCCGGGCAAAGCGATTAGGTGAGGTGAGCACAGCTCCGGGGGTTTACCCATGTCGTTTTTCAAGAAGCTCAAGGACCGGATGTTCCGGTCGTCCGACAAGATCGGCGAAGGGTTGGAGGCGCTGGTGTCCGAAGAGACCGCGCCGGAAGCCGCCCCCGCTGCCTCTGCTGCCCCCACCGCCCCCGTCGGCACCGCCCCCCTCGTCACGGACCCCGGAAGCGCGCCTGCAGCCGCTTCGCCGGAACCGGACCGCCCCGGCCTGATCGGCCGCCTGCTGGGCCGGACCGAAGAGCCGCGCCGGGTGCTGGACGATGCCATGCTGGAAAGCCTGGAAGAGCTGTTGATCCAGGCGGACATGGGCGTTGAAACGGCGGTCCGGGTGACCGCGAACATCGCCGAAGGGCGGTTCGGGCGCAGGATTTCCACCAGCGAGCTGCGGGCCGCGTTGGCCGGGGAAGTGGCGCGGATCATGGGGCCGGTCGCGCGTCCGATGCCGCTTTACCCGACAAAGCCTCAGGTCGTGCTGGTCGTGGGCGTGAACGGGTCGGGCAAGACCACGACAATCGGCAAGCTGGCCAGCCAGTTCAAGGCGGCGGGCAAGTCGGTGGTGATCGCGGCAGGCGACACGTTCCGCGCGGCGGCGGTCGAACAGTTGCAGATTTGGGGCACGCGGGCCGGGGTGCCGGTGCTGACGGCCCCGGAAGGATCGGACCCCGCGTCTCTGGCGTTCGACGCCCTGACCAAGGCACGGGCCGATGGCGCGGATCTTTTGATGATCGACACGGCGGGGCGGCTGCAGAACCGTCAGGACCTGATGGAGGAACTGGCCAAGATCGTCCGCGTGATCCGCAAGGTCGACCCGACCGCGCCGCACAACACCTTGTTGGTGCTGGACGCGACCACCGGGCAGAACGCGGTCACCCAGGTCGAGATCTTTCGCAAGATCGCCGATGTCTCGGGCCTGGTGATGACCAAGCTGGACGGCACGGCCAAGGGCGGTGTCCTGGTGGCTTTGGCCGACAAGTTCGGCCTGCCGATCCATGCCATCGGCGTAGGCGAGCAAATCGACGACCTTGCGCCCTTCGACCCCGATGACTTTGCCCGCGCTCTGGTGGGGGCCGCCGAATGATCCGCGCGGCGCTGGCCTTGATGCTGGCGCTGGCCCTGGCCCGACCGGCCATGGCCGAGATCGTTCTGAACTCGGCCAAATGCGACCGGGCGTGGGAGGTGCTGAGCACCGGCGTTTCGGCCTTTGGGGCTGTGACCGGCCGCGTGACGCCGATCGGGGTGAGCTGCGCTTTCACCAATGTGGTGGTGGACAACCCCGGGCAGTACGTCCCCGACTGGCACATCGGGTCGGCGCTGATCGAAGGTCCCGCGCTGGACTGGCTGGCGCTTGGCGACGGCGCTCCGACGGCTTTGACGCTACACCTGCGCGACCTGCGCTTTGTCGTGCAGACCGGCGATGCGCAGATGGATTATCTTTTCGCAGCACAGGCGCGGGCAAATCCGGTCCAGGCCGATGTGGCGCTGGAATGGGATCCCGCCGCACGGGTTCTGACCCTTGATCGGCTGGACCTGGACTTTCCCGGCGACAACCGGATCAGCCTGACGGCCCGGGTGGCGGGGGTGGACCTGTCCTCGACCGCCGCGCTGCAGATGTCGGCGACCGGCTTTGCGGTGACCGAAGCCGACCTTTCGCTGCAGACCCACGGCCTGTTCGAAGCCTACGCGCTGATGGCGCTTGGCCCGATGGTCCTGCCCCGTGAGGGCGACATGGACGCCGCTGCCCAGACCTTGCGCGCCGATCTGGTGGCGATGGCCGACGCCTTGCCCGCGCCGACCTTTTCGGACCCGTCGCGCCAGGCGTTGCGGGCGGTGATCGCCGAACTGCCGAACCCCTCGGGCGTGCTGACGCTGGCGCTGCGGTCCGAGGTCGGGGTCGGCCCGGCCCGGCTGATGGGCTATGCGATGACTGGCGTTCCGCAAACGCTGGACGCGGCCGCGCCGCTGTTCGATGGTGTGGCGATCACCATCGGATGGGAGCCGCAGGATGCGCCTTGACCTGATCGCCGTGTTTGCCCTGACCCTGGCCGTGCCCACCTTGCCCGCTGTGGCCGACCCCGTGCCCGCCGATTGCGCCGGTCTTGTCGCCCCATTGCAGGCGATCGACGGCTATGCGTTCCAGGCGCCTCCTGCCGCAAACGAGGGGGACTGGTGCGTCTTTGACGGGGCGACGCTGCGGACGACGGCGGCGGACCGGCCCAATTTTCTGGCCAGTCGGGTGCGCCTGCAGGGCACTCTGGATGACGGCGCGCTTGTCGCGCTGGCCGTGGACATTGCCGGATTTCGGGTGCAGCCCAAGGCGGGTGACCGCGGCATGGATGACCGGCTGCGCAGCCTGTTCCGGTTGCAGACGGCGGTGGTCAGCGGCTCTGCTGCGGTCAACGGGCAGGTGGGGCAGCTGGAAATCCGGGACCTGACGCTTGCCCTGCAGGACGGTGCCGAGCTGCGCCTGGACGCCGATCTGCAGGGGGCGGGGCTGGATGCGGTGTCGATCCTGGCGGGAAGCCTGACACGGCTGGAGCTTCAGTGGCGCAATGACGGCCGTGTCCTGCGTCCGCTGATGGAACTGGCGGGCGAACGGATCACGCCCGGCGCGACAGGGATCGACGCGGTGGACGCCACGCGCGCTGTGCTGGGCGATCTGGTTGCGGCGTTGCCCGCAACGATCCTGGCGGACGAGGCGGACAAGGAACTGCTCCAGCTTGTCGCCGCCCTGCCACAAGGCCGGGGTCGCCTGACGTTGGCGCTGCAGTCCAGCGCCGGGATCAGCGCGGCGCGCGTGGCGGTTGCGGCGCTGTCGGCCGCGCCGATCGGGCCGGAAAGCCTGGGGCGGCTGTTTGCAGGCAGCCAGGTGACGGTGGACTGGCAGCCGGGCCTTGCCCCATGAGCGGCGCCCTGCGGCCGCTGGTCGAACCGGCCCGGTGTGGCCGGTCGCGGACGAAACGGCAGAACGGCGGCCGACCTGCCCGGAGCCCCGGCGCAATTGCTGCCTTGAACGCCCGGCGGGTTCTGGGCCAGAAGGTGGGGCCGGTCCGGACCGGACTTGGGGCACTGATCGTTCGCAAAGCCGGGATCAGGAAATTTGCGGGGTAGGACGATGGCCGACAGACAGATCAACCCGGTCGTGAAGCAGGTGCTGGAACTGGGCCCCACGGTCGTGTTCTTCGTGATCTACATGTGGATCAAGGACGAGTCGTTCGTCCTGGGCGGGGTCGCCTATTCCGGCTTCATTGTGGCAGCCCTGGTTCTGGTCCCGCTGCTTCTGGCCGCAATTGCGGCACTGTGGTGGCTGACCGGATCGATCTCGCGGATGCAGATTTTCGTCGCCTTCATGGTGATCTTCTTCGGCGGGCTGACCGCCTGGTTCAACGACGAACGCTTTTTCAAGATGAAGACGACGATCGTCTGGGGGAGCCTGGCCGTGCTTCTGGGCATCGGGCTTTTGCGCGGGAAAAGCTTTCTGCAATACGTGATGGCCGAAGTTCTGCCAATGAAACCCGAAGGTTGGATGATCCTTACCCGCCGCACCGCCATCATGTTCGCCCTGATGGCCATCGCGAACGAGGTGATCTGGCGCACCCAGTCGACCGAGCTTTGGGTCAAGCTGGAGACCTTTGCCCTGCCCGCGGCGCTGTTCGTGTTCCTGATGGTGAACTTCACCCTGCTGCAGCCCTATTTCATCGAAGAGCCGTCCGACAAATCCTGACCAATTGCACAGGAATGCCCCGCTTGGGTCCGTTTCCCGCCCCGGCCCTGCCTTGAAGGAAGGTTAAAAAGAAGGCGAACTTGAGGGGGTTCGCCCATGTATCGCCAGCCGTTTGATCTTGTCCGCCTGTTCCTGAGCCTGTTTCAGGACCTGCCGCCCGTGTCGCGGGCCCTGTTCATTCCGGGGGCCGTGCTGCTGCTGGGCTATCCGCTTTTGTCGGTGATGCTGGGCGATGGCCACGGCGGCCAGGCTTTCGCCACCGCCTTCATCGCGGCCCTTGCCGTGCGGATCGGGCTTGGATTCGAAGGCATGGTCCGCCGGATGCTGACCCGTTACTCGGCGCTGCAGGCCGCGATCTATGCGCTGGCCTTTGCGGCGGTGCCGCTGCTGGTTCTGGTGCTGGCCGATGATCCGCTGTGGTGCCAGCGCATGCAAAGCGTGTTCTACGTCGTGATCGGCGGCGTGTTCCTGATCGACGCGATCAAGGGCCGCACCGATACCGCCGCCAGCTTCTGGCCGGACATGGAAATGCGCGCCCATCTGCCGAACCTGACCCGGATGATGGTGGTCTACAACTTCGCGTTCCTCTTGCTGAACGAAACGCTGATCCAGGCGGTCGGTGCGCCCCAGTGGCTGCTGTTCTGGGCCGTGCTGCCGGTGATCGGCCACATGGTCCTGCGCGCACTGGTCCTGACGGTGATCAACCTGGACGACGACGGCCACCCGGTCTGACCCGGCCCGCAATAGCCCTGCCGGTCACGACGTGACGCGGCAGGTGGCCTTTTTCACATCGATGCAGCGCCGCAATGCCGTCAGCACGCCATCCGGCGCATTTGACAGCGGCAAGAACCCCAACAGCGACAGGCTGCGGGCATAGTCCTTGGACAGCGCGGGGTCGAGATCCAGCGCTGCGGAATAGTTCGCAAACGCATCCTCCAGCCGACCAAGTCCGACGTCGATCTGCGCCAGCGTGTCGTGATAGACCGCCTCCATCCGCCGGGCTTCGGGGTTCAGCCGCAGGGGTTGGGTGACGGTGTCGGCCTCTTCCAGCTTGCCTTCCAGCACCAAAGCCCGGCCCTTGACGTTCACGGCGGCAAAGCTTGCGGGATAGCGCTGCAACAGCGCATCCGCCTCGGTCGCGATCAGCGCAGGCTCGGCATATTCCGACAGGGCCAGCAGGCGGCGGGCCAGAATGTCCTCTTCGATGGCGGGGTTCGAGCTTTCGACCACGCCGGGCCGCAACGCCTCGTCCGCGACGGCGACGACGTCCTGATGCCGTCCCAGCGCCGAAAGGGCTGCCAACTTGTTGCGGTAAGCATTCTGATAGCCGGGATACAGCGCGATGGCCGTGTCGAAATAGCCCAACGCCTCTTCGGCGCGGTCCAGGTCGATCAGGCATCGGCCCTTGATTTCATTGGCATAGGCGTATTGCGGGTCGATCCGCAACGCGTTGTCGGCATCGTCCGAACAACGCTGGCCCATGCGGAACTGCCACCAGGTCTCGGCCCGGTTGGCCCAGGCGTCGATGTAATCCTCGACATCCAGCGCGGCGGAATAATGCGCCAGCGCCCCGGCGGTATCGCCCCGGTCATAGCTGACATTGCCCAGTTCGACCCAGATCCAGGCGGCCTCGGGGTTGAAGCCTAGCGCGGTCTGAAGCGTGGCGGCCGCCTGATCCAACTGGCCCAGCATGCGCTGCGCCTCGCCCTTGAAGGCCAGCGCCATGGCGGCGGCCTGTGGGTCGGGGGCGGCGTCAAAGGCCTGGTCGCACAAGGCGATCCGCGATTCAAAATCGCCGGACCGATCCTCGCAGGTCTGCGACAGCGCGGGAAAGGCGGGGACAAGGGTGGCCAGGACGAAAAGGAAGGGGCGATACATGGGGGCCTGCAAGCGGCGGACGTTCTGTGCAAAACCGTCCTTTACCTTGCCGCGAAAATCAAGCGGCAAAGCCCCGGCCGGTCGAGACGCCCAGCCCCTGCGCCGCCCCTTGCGACCCCAGAAGCAGCCGGGTCCAGCGCCGTCCGGGCCGGGCGTGCGGCAAGGCGCTGGAGGGAAGGGTGCCGTCGATCAGCGCGCGGTACAACGCGATCGTGCCGGGCCGAAGGTAAGGCGACCAGTGGCACACCCGGCGCGGCGGGTCGGCAAGCGGGTGCCCCAGCGC
>JAKQLM010000153.1 GCA_029567145.1 Pseudomonadota bacterium | reverse complement strand
CCAGAACGGCAATCCGGTGCTGATCGACTTTGGCGCGGCCAGTGAACAGGTGGTGCGGGCAACGCGGGTGCTGACCGGGCGGCGGGTGGTCAAGGACGGCTACTCTCCGCAGGAATTCTACCTGACCGGGGCCGAACAGGCACCGTCCAGCGATCTGTATGCCTTGGGTGCGACCTTCTACCATGTGATCACCGGCAAAGTGCCGCCCGAAAGCCAGCGCCGTCTGGCGCGGGTCGCCGAAGGCGTGCCCGACCCCTATGAGCCTTTGGCCGGACGCATCCGCGGCTATCCGCCCGAATTCCTGGAAGCGATTGACCTCGCGATGCGCGTCATGCCCCGGCAACGTCTGCAAAGCGCGGGCGAATGGATCGACATGATCCAGCGTGGCGAAGAGAGCGATCCCCCTGCGCCTGCCCCTACCCGCGCACCGGCTGCGCAAGCCGCAAGCGCGCCCGAAGTCGACATCACCGAAAAGCTGGACAAGTTCATCGAGAACAATTCTGGCTATTTCTTCGGCTTCTTCATCGTCGCGATCGCCGTCGTGGCCGGGGGCGTGGGCCTCGTCCTGTGGTGGCTCGCGTCGTGATCCCGGGGGCCTGCGGGGCCGATGCGATGGTCGATCTGGTGATCTTTGACTGTGATGGCGTGCTGATCGACAGCGAGATCATCAGCGCCCGGATGCTGGTTCAGGAACTGGCAGCCTTGGGGGTCAGGATAGACCTGGCCTATGTCGCGCGGCACTTTCTGGGGCGCAGCTATCCGACCGTCATGGCGCAGATCCGGCGCGAATTCGGGCTGGACCTGCCCGCCGCCTTCGAAGACCAATACCGTGAGCGGTTGCTGGAGGAGTTCGGCCGCAGCCTGCGCGTGATGCCGGGTGTGACAGAAGTTCTGGACGCTTTGGCCGTGCCGTTCTGTGTGGCAACCTCTTCCTCGCCGCGTCGGGCAGCAATGTCGCTGCGGCTGACCGGTCTGGCCGACCGGGTGGGCGACCGGCTGTTCACCGCCACTCAGGTGGATCGGGGCAAACCCGCGCCGGACCTGTTCCTGTTCGCCGCCGCGCAGATGGGCGTGGACCCCGCTCGCGCGCTGGTGATCGAGGACAGTCTGACGGGCCTGCGGGCCGGGCAGGCCGCCGACATGACCGTCTGGCACTTCACCGGCGGAAGCCATTTCACCCAGCGT
>JAKQLM010000136.1 GCA_029567145.1 Pseudomonadota bacterium | reverse complement strand
CGACCCCGGCCGCACTTGGCCGGTCGATGCCGACACCCTGCTTTCCAAGTCGAAGAACTCTCCCTTCGACGAAACCACCCTGACCGGCAAGGTGGCGCGCACCGTGATCGACGGGCGCTCCGTGTTCATCGAGGACGACGCGACGCATGGCTGAAGTTTCGGTTTTCGCCCTGATCCTTGCCGCCATCGGCGGCTATCTGCTGGGCTCGGTGCCCTTCGGCCTGGTGCTCACCCGCATGGCCGGGCTGGGCGATCTGCGCCAGATCGGCTCGGGCAACATCGGCGCGACCAATGTGCTGCGCACCGGCAGCAAGGGCGCGGCGCTCGCGACCGTGCTCCTCGACTCGGCCAAGGGGGGCGTGGCCGTCCTGGTCGCCCGGGCGCTTTTTGACGAAGATGCCGCCCAACTGGCCGGTCTGGCCGCGTTCCTTGGCCACCTTTACCCGGTCTGGCTGGGCTTCAAGGGCGGCAAAGGAATAGCGACCTTCCTTGGCATCCTGCTGGCGCTCGCCTGGCCTGTCGGCCTTGCCGCTTGCGCAACCTGGCTGGTCACCGCCCTTGTCACCCGCACTTCGTCGATTGCGGGACTGGTCGCTGCGGCGTCCAGCGGGGTCTGGCTGTTCTGGTTCCTGGAAGGGCGGATCCTGATCCTGGTCTTTCTGCTGACCGTACTGGTCTACCTGCGCCATGCCGAGAATCTGAAGCGGATCAAGGACGGCACCGAACCCCGGATCGGCGCGAAGAAACCACAGTGACCCCCTCGGTCCGCGCCGCGCTGGACTTGATCCCGCCGGGCTATTCCGAGGGCCTGTATCACGGTCGCCGCTACGGGATGCAAAAGACCCTGCATGCAGGCGGCAAGGGGCTCAAGTTCTTCGCGCGGGAACTGGGCGGGACCGATTTCGTCAGCCTGAACCTGTACCAACTGTCTTCCGGCGACCTTCTGAAACCCTGCGAGATGCCCGAAACCAAGGTCCGCGATTTCCTTCTGTCGGTGACGATCCAGGCTTGACTCTGCGGTCATTTCTGTTATTTCTGCCATTACAGAAATAAAAGGCAATCCGATGCACCTCACCCCCGCCATGCAAGCCTTCATCCTTCACTGGGGGGAAATGGGCGCGAAGTGGGGCGTCAACCGCTCAGTCGCGCAGATCCATGCGCTGCTGCACATCGCGACCGACC
>JAKQLM010000816.1 GCA_029567145.1 Pseudomonadota bacterium | reverse complement strand
TGCAGGTGCGGAATGCGGCGACGATCGGGGGGAATATCGCCAATGGCTCGCCCATCGGGGACGGCCCGCCGGCGCTGATTGCTTTGGGCGCGACGCTGCATTTGCGGCGGGGGGATGAGATGAGGAGCCTTCCGTTGGAGGCGTTCTTCATCGAGTATCGCAAGCAGGACCGAAAGCCGGGGGAGTTTGTGGCGGGGGTGTCGTTCCCGGAGGTTGCCCCTGCCCTGCGCTGCTACAAGATTTCCAAGCGGTTCGATCAGGATATCAGCGCGGTCTGCGGGTGCTTCAATGTGGTCGTGGAGGGCGGCGTGGTGACGTCGGCCCGGGTCGCGTTCGGGGGCATGGCGGGGGTGCCGAAGCGGGCGTCTTTGGCCGAGGCGGCTTTGGTCGGGAAGGCGTGGTCCGAAACTGTGGTCGAGGCGGCGGCGGAGGCGATGGCGGGGGATTTCGCGCCTTTGTCGGACATGCGGGCCAGTGCCGCGTATCGGATGCTGACGGCGCAGAACCTGCTCAGGCGGTATTTCCATGATCTGTCGGGAGTGCCGGTGTCGGTGCTGGAGGTGTCGGCATGAGCATGGGCAAACCCCTGCCGCATGACGCGGCGCCGCTGCATGTGACCGGGCAGGCGCGGTATATCGACGATCTTTCCGTGGCCAATGCGCTGCATCTGGCGTTCGGGTTATCCTCGGTCGCGCATGGCGAGATTGCCGAGATGGATTTGTCGGCGGTTCGGGCGGCTCCGGGCGTGGTGGCGGTGCTGTCGGCGGAAGACCTGCCGGACATGCCGGATTGTTCGCCCTCGGCAGCGGATGAGCCGCTGTTGGCGATGGGGACGGTGCATTACGTCGGGCAGCCGGTGTTTCTGGTGATCGCCGACAGCCATCTGGCGGCGCGGAAGGCGGCGCGGCTGGGGAAGGTTTCTTACCGCGAGTTGCCTGCGCTGTTGACGGTGGATGAGGCCTTGGCAGCGAACAGCCGGTTCGAGCAGGGGCCGGTGGTCTGGGCGAAGGGGGATGCCTCGCGGGCGATCGGGGCTGCGCCCCGGATCGTTGAGGGGTCGTTCGAGGTCGGGGGACAGGAGCACTTCTATCTTGAGGGGCAGGTCGCGGCCTGTCTGCCGCAGGAGGGGGGGGACATGGTTGTCCACTCCTCGACCCAGCATCCGACCGAAGTGCAGCACAAGGTGGCCCATGCGTTGCATCTGCCGATGTCGGCGGTGCGGGTGGAAGTGCGGCGAATGGGCGGGGGGTTTGGCGGCAAGGAGTCTCAGGGGAATGCCTTGGCGATTGCCTGTGCGGTGGCGGCGCGTCTGACGGGGCGGCCATGCCGGATGCGGTATGACCGGGATGACGACATGGTCATCACGGGCAAGCGGCATGATCTGCGGATCCTGTATCGCGCGGGTGTGGATGATGCGGGGAAGATTCTGGGGTTGGAGTTTACCCATCTGTTCCGCTGCGGGTGGTCGCAGGATCTGAGCCTGCCGGTGGCCGACCGGGCGATGCTGCATGCGGACAACTGCTATCACCTGCTACACGTGCGGATCGAGAGCCATCGGCTGAAGACCAACACCTGTAGTGCGACGGCCTATCGGGGCTTTGGTGGACCGCAGGGGATGGTCGGGATCGAGCGGGTTCTGGACCATGTGGCGTTTGTGGTGGGCCGAGAGCCGCTGGAGGTGCGCAAGGCCAACTTCTATCGCGGGATGCAGAGTGCGGATGCCTCCGGCGGGGATATTTTGGCCAGTATGAAAGCGGAAGCCGGGGGGTCCGAGACGGACCTGACCTCACGCGGGGCGGCTATGCCGGTGGGATCGCACGAGGTGCCGTCGGACGGGCGGGTGCAGACGACGCCTTACATGATGCCGGTGGAGGATTTCATCGGGCATGAGCTGGTGGCGGAGCTGGAGCGGACGAGCGATTACCGGGCACGGAAGGCGGAGATTGCCCGCTGGAACGCGGGGTCGCCGGTGTTGAAGCGGGGGATCGCGCTGACGCCGGTAAAGTTCGGGATTTCGTTCACGCTGACCTGGCTGAACCAGGCGGGGGCCTTGGTGCATGTGTATCAGGACGGGTCGATCGCGCTGAACCATGGCGGGACCGAGATGGGACAGGGGTTGTTCCAGAAGGTGGCGCAGGTGACGGCGTCGGTGTTCGGGGTGGATGCCTCGGTCGTGAAGATCACAGCGACGGATACGGGGAAGGTGCCGAATACATCTGCGACTGCGGCATCGTCGGGGGCGGACCTGAACGGGATGGCGGCGAAAGCGGCGGCGGAGGTGATCCGCGGGCGGCTGGCGGAGTTCATTGCCGAGAAGCATCAGGTGGAGCCTGCGGCGGTGCGGTTCGTGGACGGGACGGTGCGCGTGGCCGGGGAAGTCTATGACTGGGCGCGGGTGGTGGCCTGGGCTTATCAGGCGCGGGTGTCGCTGTCCTCGACGGGGTATTACGCGACGCCGAAGATCATCTGGGACCGGGTGAAGGGGGTCGGGCGGCCGTTCTTCTACTTCGCCTATGGCGCGGCAGTGACCGAGGTGGTGATCGACCGGCTGAC
>JAKQLM010000124.1 GCA_029567145.1 Pseudomonadota bacterium | reverse complement strand
GTCGTGCTGGCGTGATCCGGCTGGCGGCAGGTCTGGCGCTGATCGGTACGCTGGCGGGGTCGGCGGCGGGCGCCTGCCAGATGTCGCTGGCGATCTATACCGAGCCGTCCAGCGGGTTTGAACTGCGCTTCCGGGTGCCCGCGCCCTGGGAGCAGGTCGGCATGATCGACCACGCGCTTGAACTGGGCCTGCCGGATGGCCGGGTGCTGTGGGGCGAAATCACGCAGAACATGGGCGTCAGCCGGACCGAGGGGCGGCTTTATGCGGGCTGCCCGAAGCATTCGCCCGACGGGCCGGTGGCCGAGGATGTGCTGACGGGCTGTCTGGCCTGGGAAGGCGTGGTCTACGGCCTGGAGGGCGGCAAGATCGCGCCGGTGCCCTTTGCCGACCAGACCGCTCCGCCGTCGCTGGTGCTGGCCGATTTCGGGCGCCAACTGCGCTATTCGGTGATGGACGGCCCCGAGGTCGAGATCTGGGACCAGGTGGACCTGACCGCCTGCGCCGAATGAAAAGGGCCCCTTCCGGGGCCCCTTGTCTTACTGGACGGTGACCTTGGTCATCACGTCCGGGCTGGACGACACTTCGCCGTTCTGGCCATCGCCGCGCTTGATCGCGTCCACGATCTCCATCCCGGAAATCACGTTGCCGACGATGGTGTACTGGCCGTCCAGAAACTCACCCGGGGCGAACATGATGAAGAACTGGCTGTTGGCGCTGTTCGGGTCAGCGGCGCGGGCCATGCCGACCACGCCACGCTGGAACGACAGCGAGGTCGAGAACTCGGCCGGAATATCTGGCAGGGCCGATCCGCCCATGCCCGCCATCGACAGATCGCCCCCGGCCTTGCCGTTCGACACGTCGCCGGTCTGGGCCATGAACCCGTCGATCACGCGGTGGAACACCACGTTGTCATAAGCGCCTTCCTTGGCCAGCGCGGTGATCTGCGCGACGTGCAGGGGGGCGCTGTCGGCCAGCAGGTCGATGACGATGGTGCCATTGGCCGCACCCGCGACCTCGATCACCAGGTTCGGGCCGGGGCCATCGACGGCGTCCTGCGCAAAGGTCGGAGTTGCGGCCAGTGCCAGAACGGCGGCCAGTTTGCGGATCATGCTTTGTCCTTTCAGACGTTGGATTTCG
>JAKQLM010000115.1 GCA_029567145.1 Pseudomonadota bacterium | reverse complement strand
GACGCACAGGATGATCGGGATCAGCAGCAAGGGCAGGATGCCGGCCGAGGAGGCGGGCTTTTCCGCCATGACTTCCGGTTCTTCGTCGATCACGACGGGTCCACCGGCATAGGCGGTCGATGCGGAAACGGCCACCGAGGCCGCAAGCAGGCGAGCGATCAGTTTGGTCATGTCTGTCCCACAATCAATAATTGCATGCGCGAAGTCGCATGATTGCGAACATGCCGCATGAGCGCCCGGCGCTCAAATGGAAAATCCGCGGGGCCCCGCCGATCCGACCGCTGTGAGGCAGAATTGCAAAGGCCGGACCCAGGGGCCCGGCCATGCGCAAGCCTGACGCGGCCCGCGTCAGATCACTGGTCGAGCACGTCCAGCTCTTCGGTCGGCTCGTCTTCGTCGCTGCCGCACAGCGCGACGCACAGGATGATCGGGATCAGCAGCAGCGGAAGGATGCCGACCGACGAGGCGGGCTTTTCTTCCATCACGACCGGCTGGCCTTCTTCTTCGATCACGACCGGGCCGCCCGCAAAGGCGGTGGTGGCCGACAGAGCCATCGCCGAAGCAAGGGCGGAGGAGAGGATCTTCTTCATGGCAAACTCCAGTTGCAGACACAGGCCCGGACGTGCCGAACCCAACCCCATTAACGCTACTGACTGAAGGTTTGATAAACAACGAAGCATTGCCGCGCCGTGGAATGCGGCAGCAGTTTGTTGCAAATTGGCATCGGGCATGGCCAGACGGGGGGGACAAAGGCCAGACGGGCTGACTACGGCCGGGCGAGGTTACACGCGGCCTGCGCGTCGTGTCCGGTCGGCATGATCGCCGCAGGGCCCGTAAAAGACTGGACCAGCCGGGCGGCTGGTCCATGGAAAGCAATCGGACGCAGGTGCGAAGGCAGCCGCGTCCGGGTCGCGATCAATTCTCGCTGTCGTCGTCGCCGCCGCCGCACAGAGCGACGCACAGGATGATCGGGATCAGCAGCAGCGGCAGGATGCCGGCCGACGAAGCGGGCTTCTCAGCCACAACTTCCGGCTGACCTTCTTCTTCGATGACGATCGGGCCACCAGCCATGGCAGCCGAGGCACCAAGGGTCAGGGCCATGACCGAAGCTACGAGTTTCTTCATGATTTTCTCCGAGAGGTTAGACGTTCCCGCCAAATCGCAGGGCGCAGGTTACACTACCAACCCTGAGCGTCACATCAATGAAATACCTGCAAACTCTGCTCTTGGCAGGTGCAGCGTTGCGGGAAAGGCACAAGGTGACATGCCGAACCCCGCTTAGAACAGGCCCGGCACGACCTGATCCGGCGGACGGTGGCCATCGGCGAAGGTTTTGATGTTGATGATGACCTTTTCGCCCATCTCGATTCGCCCCTCGACCGTGGCCGACCCCATGTGCGGCAACAGGACGACATTCGGCAACTCGCGCAGGCGCGGATTGACCTCGGCACCCTGTTCGTAGACGTCCAGCCCCGCCCCGGCCAGTTCCCCGGCCCGCAAGGACCGGGTCAGCGCGTTCTGGTCGATCACCTCTCCGCGCGACGTGTTCACCACGACCGCCGAGGGCTTCATCAGCTTCAGCCGCCGCGCGTTCAGCAGGTGAAAGGTCGAAGGCGTGTGCGGGCAGTTGACCGACACGATGTCCATCCGGGCCAGCATCTGGTCCAGGCTTTCCCAGTAGGTCGCCTCGTGTTCGGCCTCGATCTCGGGGCGCAGGCGTTTGCGGTTGTGATAGTGGACCTGAAGCCCGAAGGCCCGTGCCCGCCGCGCCACCGCCTGCCCGATCCGGCCCATGCCCAGGATACCCAGCCGCCGCCCGCCCAGACGCCCGCCCAGGTTGGCCATCGGCGACCAGCCGGTCCAGGTCCCGGCTTGCATCTGCGCCAACCCTTCCGGGATGCGCCGGGTGACCGCCAGAATCAGCGCCAAAGCCATGTCGGCGGTGTCTTCCGTGGTGACGCCCGGCGTGTTCGACACCAGAATGCCGCGCTGGCGGGCCGTGGCCACGTCGATATGGTCGATCCCGGCACCATAGTTGGCGATCAGCTTCAGCTTTTCACCCGCCTGCGCCAGAAGGCCCGCGTCGATCGTGTCGGTGATCGTCGGCACCAGAATGTCGGCGCTGCGCAGCGCCGCAATCAGCTCCTCGCGCGTCATGGCCACGTCGGGATCGCGCAGGGTGACGTCGAACAACTCCTTCATCCGGGTTTCGACCACCTCGGGGAGCCGTCGCGTCACAACCACGGACAGGCGCGTTGCTGGCATGAATGTCTCCCCCGACCCTTCCAAATCCATCGTGCTTGGGGCAAGGTTAAGCCAAGGGGCGCAATGCACAAGCCCTGACGACGCCCCCGGCCGGTTTGCACCGTGCGGGGGGCAGGCGGGGCCGGACAGCGAGGCAGCGGTGACAAGACGGGTGTGGATTGCGCTTGCGCTGGGGGCAGCCCTTGCCGGCCCGCTTGCGGCACAAGAGGCTGACACCTCGCCCACCGAAAAGCCCACCGAAAAACAATGCCTTCCCGATGTCGGCTGCGTGACCAACCTGCCCCTGCCGCGTTATGTCTCGCTGAAAGGGTCCGAGGGCAATGCCCGCCGCGGACCGGGCCTGACGCACCGGATCGACTGGGTCTTCACCCGCGCCGGGATGCCGCTGAAGATCACCGCCGAATACGAAAACTGGCGCCGGGTCGAGGATTTCGA
The DNA here is from genome assembly GCA_029567145.1 of Pseudomonadota bacterium. GTDB lineage: Bacteria > Pseudomonadota > Alphaproteobacteria > Rhodobacterales > Rhodobacteraceae > Tabrizicola. The sequence goes on along the minus strand of JAKQLM010000115.1, from coordinate 9,647 downwards.
AGGCGCGGGCGGCTGGGTGCACTATTCGCTGCTGTCGGGCGTGCGGACCGTGCAGGTCACGCTGGACATGGCCGAGTTCCACGATGCGCCCGAAGACGGATCGACCGTCGTCGCCCAGGCCGAGATTGGCGTCCTGGGCCGCGTGCAGGCCTGCACCGCCGACTGGTGCCGCATCGCGCTGGACGGCGCGCGCGGCTGGGTGCGCAAGTCGGCGATCTGGGGCGTGAAGCCAGATGAAACGATCGAGTGACCAGCCCCAGACCGGGTTGAAGCTGGCGATGTCGGCAGGTCTTGCCTCGGTTCTGGTGGCCGGGCTTCTGGTCGCGCTGAAGCTTTGGGCCATGGCGGAAACCGGGGCCCTGTCCATCGCCGCCTCGCTGGCCGATTCCGCGCTGGACCTGATGATGTCGCTGGGGGCTGCTGTCGCCATCGTCTACGCCGCGCGCCCGGCGGACGAAGATCACGCCTTTGGCCATTCGTCGGCCGAGGATCTGACCGCGCTGGCGCAGGCGCTGTTCATCCTGATTTCGGCCGGGGTGATCGGCTGGGCCGCCGCTCAGCGCCTTTTGGCACCCGCGCCGCCAACGCTCGTCTCCGAAGGGCGCGGGATGCTGGTGATGGGCATTTCCGTTGTCCTGACGCTGGCGCTGGTCTGGTGGCAGGGCCGGGTGGCAAAGGCCACCGGCAGCAAGGTCGTCGCGGCGGACCGGCTGCACTATCTGGGCGACCTTCTGCCCTCGGTCGGGGCCATCGCCGCCTTGTGGGTGTCATCGACCTGGGGAATCGGCTCGGTCGATTCGGTCGTGGCGCTGGGAGCGGCAGGGGTGCTGGCCTTTGGCGCGCTGCATATCGGCAAGTCGGCCTGGGACGCGCTGATGGACCGGGCCGCCGATCCCGAAATCCAGACCGGCATCGCCGCGATCGCCCGCGACTGGCCCGGCGTGCGCGGGTTCCACGACCTGAAGACGCGGACCGCCGGAAGCCGGATTTTCGTCAACCTGCATATCGAACTGGACGGCGACCAACCCTTGCGCGATGCGCATGACATCGGCGCGGGCCTGCGCCGGGCGATCCTGGCCGCCTATCCGCAGACGGATGTGATCATCCACAAGGACGTTTACCACGGCCAAAGCCAAGTCCTGCCGGGGTCTTGACTTCCCACGCCCCCGGACCGATTGTCCGCGCGTATAACAAAGCTGGTCCCATGCAACCCGTCCGTCGCCTCTATCGCCGCGAAAGCGAAGAGAACCGCCGTGCCTCGCTGATCGCCGCCACGCAAGAGCTGGTGGCCGAAGGCGGGCCCGAGGCGGCGACCGTGCGCGCCATCGCGGCACGGGCCGGGGTCACACCGGGCCTGATCCGGCACTACTTCCAGTCCAAGGACGAACTGACCCGCGCCGCCTATCGGTCGCTGATGGACGGGATGACGGCCAAGGGCTCCGACGCGCTGGAAGGCGTTGGTGCCGCGCCCGAAGAACGGCTGGCGGCCTTTGTCGCCGCGTCCTTGCGCCCGCCCGTGCTGGATGCGGGGGCAGTGGTGCTTTGGGCGGGCTACATGCACAAGATCCGCAATGACACCGATCTCCTTGCCGTCCACGAAGCCGCCTACCTGGCCTATCGTGAATCGCTTGAAGTCCTGATTTCTGCCCTTGATCGCCCGTCCGAACCCGGACAGACCCGCCGCGAAGCCATTGCCTGCAATGCCGTGATCGACGGGCTCTGGATCGAAGGCTCGCTTCTGCCTGCCACCTTTGCCCCTGGCGAGATCGTGACCATCGGGCTGCGTTCGGTCGGCGCGCTGCTGGGTGTCGATCTCATCGCCCATTCCTCCATGCTTCCCGATCCCGGAAGGACCATCTGATGCGCTATGCTTCCGTCACCGACCGACTGGCAGACCTTGGCGGCGCGAAGTGGGCCGTCCACGCCCGCGCCCGCGCGATGAAGGCCGCCGGGGATGAGATCATCGAGCTGACCATCGGCGAACCCGACGTCCCCACGCCCGATCAGTTCATGCAGGCCGCCGCCCGGTCGATGCAGTCCGGGCGCACCGGCTATTCCAATGGCCGGGGCGAACCCGGCGTCGTGGCCGCCCTGGCCGCCCGCTATACCGCCCGGCGCGGACGGGTGATCGGTCCGGATCAGATCATGTGCCTGCCCGGCACGCAGACCACGCTGTATGCCATCCTGCGGACCCTTGTCGAAGCCGGGGACGAGGTGCTGCTGGGCGACCCGATGTATGCCACCTACGAAGGCCTGATCGCCCAGACCGGCGCGCGGACGGTCCCCATCCCCTTGCGCCCCGAACACGGGTTCCGGATGCAGGCCGCCGATGTCGTCGCCCGGATCACGCCCCGCACCCGCGTCCTGTTCCTGAACACGCCCCACAACCCGACCGGCGCCGTCCTGCGGGCCGCAGACATCCGTGCGCTGGGGGACGTGGCCAAGGCGCATGACCTGTGGATCGTCTCGGACGAGGTGTATGAGGATCTGGTGTTTCCCGGCGTGACCTTCACCTCGCCCCTGGACTTTGCCGACCTGGCCGACCGCACCGTCGCCGCCTCGTCCATCTCCAAGTCCCACGCCGCCCCAGGCTTTCGGTCCGGCTGGTGCGTCGGCCCGGCCGAGTTCTGCGCCCGCCTGCTGCCACTTTCAGAAACCATGCTTTTCGGCTCGCAACCTTTCATAGCAGACATGACCGAACTTGCAGTTTCCGAACCTTCGCCGGTTGCGGCGGGCATGGCCGACCGCTTCTCACGCCGCGCCGATCTGATCGCGCGCCAGCTTGCCGGGGTGAACGGCCTTTACGTCCACCGCCCCGAGGCAGGCATGTTCGCGCTGGTCGATGTCCGCGCCACCGGGCTGTCGGGCGAAGTCTTCGCGCTGGGTCTCCTGGACTGCCAGAAAGTCGCGGTGATGCCCGGCGAAAGCTTTGGCGCGGGCCTGGGCGGCTGGCTGCGGCTGTCGCTGACACAACCCGACGACCGGATTACCGAAGCCACCACGCGTATCGCCGCCCATGCGGCAGGCCTGTTGGGGAACGCAGCATGACAACTGTTGGCATCCGTCTGGTCGAAGGCCTGATCGCGCGCGGCGTCGATACCGTCTTCGGCATCCCCGGCGTGCATACGCTGGAACTTTACCGCGGCCTTGCCGCCGCCGGGACCGCGATCCGCCACGTCACCCCGCGCCATGAACAGGGCGCGGGCTTCATGGCCGACGGCTATGCCCGCGTCAGCGGCAAGCCGGGCGTTGCCTTCGTGATCACCGGGCCGGGGCTGACCAACACCCTGACCGCAATGGCGCAGGCCCGGGCGGATTCGGTGCCGATGCTGGTCGTTTCGGGCCTTGGGCGCAGTGACACTTTGGGCAAGGGCTTGGGCCGGTTGCACGAACTGCCGGGCCAGGGCGCGATGGTGCAGACGCTGTGCCACAGCGAAACCGTCACCGACCCCAAGAAACTTGGCGAGGTGCTGGACCGCGCCTTTGCCGCGATGACCCTGGGCCGCCCCGGCCCGGCGCATATCCAGATTTCGACCAACATGATGGGCCAGCCCTGCCCCGCCTTGCCGCCGCCGCCCTCGCTTGGCACGGCGGTGCCGCTGCCCCTGGGCCGGATGCGCAGCATCGCCAACACGCTGAACAACGCCGAGCGGATCGTGATCCTGGCTGGGGGCGGCATCCGCGGATCCGAGATGGAGCTGCAGCGCCTGGCCGAATCGCTGGACGCGCCGGTCGTGCTGACCGCCAACGCGCGCGGGGCGATGCACCGGCACCGGCTGTGCGTGCCCGCCTCTGCCAGCCTGGCTGCCGTCCGCCAGCTGATCGCCGAGGCGGATCAGATCCTGGCCATCGGCACCGAACTGGGGCCAACCGACTATGACGTCTACGCCAAGGGCGGCCTGCCCGACATGGCGGGAATGATCCGCATCGACATCTGCGCCGACCAGTTGGGTCGCCACCCGGCAAAGGTCCCGGTCAAGGCCGAGGCCGGGGCCATGATGGCCGCCCTCTTGCCGATGACGCTGCCGGCCAACCGCGAAGGCTCACGCCGGGCGGAAACGGCTCGGACTGCCGCACGGGCTGAACTTGCCGGGCTTTACGAACCGATGCCCGCACAACTGGAGATCGTCGAGGCTATCCGCAACGCGATGCCCGGCGCGATCATCGTCGGCGACAGCACCCAGCCGGTCTATGCCGCAAACCTTTATTACGACCACGACCGCCCGCGCGGCTGGTTCAACGCGGCGACCGGCTACGGCGCGCTTGGCTTTGCGCCCGGGGCCGCTGTCGGGGCAGCCATCGCCGCGCCCGGCACGCCCGTCGTCTGCCTGATCGGCGACGGGGGGTTGCAGTTCAGCCCCGGCGAATTGCGCACCGCCGTCGATGAGAAACTCCCGATCACCTATGTCGTCTGGAACAACTCCGGCTTCCGCGAAATCGCCGAGGCGATGCGCGAAGCCAAGGTTCCGGTCCTGGGCTGCGACCCCTCGCCCCTGGACATGGAGCATTTCGCCATGGCCTGCGACATGGTCTATGCGCAGGTGCCGCAGGACCCCGAGGCGCTGGCCGACATGCTGGCCACCCCGCACGACGGCCCGCGTTTCCTTGAGATTCAGGTCCGCTGACGCGCCAGCATCGGGGCCAGCAGGAACACCATCCCGACAAGCAGCGCCGCCCAGACAAAGGCCGCGCGCAAACCGAAGGCCCCGGCGATGACGCCCAGCAGCGGCGGGCCGACGAAATACCCGAAATAGCCCAGCAAAGTGGCACGGGCGATGGCGCGGGCCCGCGCCTCGGGCCGGGCCAACTGCCCGACCAGCGAAAATGCGGTCGGGGCCAGCACCGACGCGCCGATCCCCATGACGATGAACCCGGCATAGGCCCCGACCGGGGCGGATGCCTGCGACGCGATCAGCGCGCCGATCGCGGCAATCACCGCGCCCACGCGAAGCAAGGTGAACGGGTTGACCCGCCCCGCCAGCCCCTGCCCACCCAGCCGCGCAAAACCCATGGTCAGCGCCAGCGCGGCAGGACCAAGCGCACCTTCCTCGGGGCTGCCGCCCAGGGTCTTTTCGATATGCAGCGCCGACCAGTTTTCCGCCGCGTTTTCCGTCATGAAGGCGATCAGCACGATCCCCCCGCCGATCACCGGCACCAGCCCCAGCGGAAACGCGGTCCCGTCCTTGGGCTTGCGCAAGCCGTCGATCCGGCCATCGGCCTCGATGCTCAGCGCCGCGCACACAAGGCCAATTCCCGCCATCGTCGCCATCACCGCGTCCGGCCCCCAGCCCGCCCCTCGCATGACGCCGGTCAGGATCGCCCCGCCCGCATAGCCAAAGGAATAGACCGCATGCGCCAGGTTCATCAGATGCAGCCCGCGCGCGGTCTCCATCGCGGCGACGCGGGCGTTCATCAGGACATCGGTCAGCCCGGTCGCCGCGCCCGCGCAGGCCATGGCCAGCGGGAACATCCAGATCACGCTCGCCTGCCCCGGCAGCGCAAAGCCCACGGCCATCAGGGCCACCGCCAACGGCAGCGCCACCCGCCCCAGCGCCGCGCCAAAGGCCGGGGCCACCAGCATCGCGCTGATCGCCGCGATCGGGGTCAGAAAGATCAGCAGGCCCAGCTGCGCCTCGTCCACGCCCAGCATCGCCTTCAGGTCCGGCAACACGGCGGCAAAGGTGCCCCACAGCACGCCCATGGCACCAAAGGCCGCCAGGGCGGGACGCGAATAGGCAAGGGTGGCGGGGGACAGCATGGGGAAGGTCCTGCAAGGGAACCCGACTGCTATCCCGCCTGCCCGCTTTGCTCCACCCCGCCCGCGACGCCTTGCCCCGCCGAAAGCGACACCGCAAACCGGGGGCCGCACGCCCCGGAACTTCGCGCTTTCCTTCGCGGCGATTCCCCGCTATAGGCCCCCGGTCGCGCCATGCACCCTTGGAGGATGGCGGATTTACATGGAGAAAACCAATGGCACGCGAGATCGTCGATCTTAAGGCCGAGGTACGGACGGGGACAGGCAAGGGGGCCGCCCGTCAAGCCCGTCGTGAAGGCAACGTACCCGGCATCATCTATGGCGACGGGGTTCAGCCCCAGCCGATCAAGATGAACTACAACTACCTTCTGACCAAGCTGCGGCAGGGCCGGTTCCTGCAGTCGCTCTTCAACCTCAAGGTTGAAGGCCAGCCCGACGTTCACGTCGTGTGCCGGGGCGTCCAGCGCGACGTGGTCAAGGACCTGCCGACACATGTCGATTTCATGCGCATTCACGATGACAGCCGGATCGAGCTGTTCATCCACGTGACCTTCATCAACCACGAGGCCTCACCCGGTCTCAAGCGCGGCGGCACCCTGACCGTTGTGCGTCACGAGGTTGAACTGGAAGTCACCGCAGGCGACATCCCCGATCACATCACGGTCGACCTGACCGGCAAAAAGATCGGCGACGTCATCCACATCGACGACGTGGTCCTGCCGGAAGGCGCCAAGCCCACGATCAACCGCAACTTCGTGATCGCCAACGTGGCCGCTCCTGCGGGCCTGGCTGCGGTCGAGGACGAAGAAGCCAGCGCCTAAGGCGTCCGGCATCCGGCATCGCGCGGGGGGCCTTCGGGCCCCCCGTTTGCGTTTCGGGTGGTTGCAGGGTCAGCGCCTTCACCCCACTATGCCGGACAGTCATTCCTGAAAGGGTCCGTTGTGAAACTCTGGGTCGGTCTGGGCAATCCGGGCGCGAAATATGCCGGCAACCGGCACAACATCGGCTTCATGGCGCTGGACCGCATCGCCGCCGACCATGGCTTTTCGCCCTGGCGCAAGGCGCATCACGGGCTGGTCAGCGACGGCCGCCTCGGGGCCGAAAAGGTGGCCCTTCTCAAGCCGGAAACCTTCATGAACCTCTCGGGCCAGTCAGTGCAGGCGGCGCTGGCCTTCTGGAAACTGCCCCTCGCCGACATGACCGTCTTCCACGACGAGCTTGACCTCGCCCCCGGCAAGATGCGCCTGAAACAGGGCGGCGGCCATGCCGGGCACAACGGCCTGCGCTCGATCCACGGCCATTTGGGCGAGGCTTACGCCCGCGTCCGCCTGGGCATCGGCCACCCCGGCCACAAGGACGCGGTCGCCGCTTACGTCCTGCACGACTTCGCCAAGGCCGATCAGGACTGGCTGGAGGACCTTCTCCGCGGCCTCTCGGACGGAGCCGAGGCGCTGGCGATGGGCGACGCGCAAAAGTTCATGAACGCCGTCTCCTTGCGCACCGCCCCGCCCCGGTCCTCGACCCGCAGCGACGCGGCACCGAAATCCCGGGCCGAGCCCGCACCCAACCCAGCCACATCGCCCATGGCCGACGACACCCGCACCCCGATGCAAAAGCTGCTGGACCGTTTCCGGTGACCCCCGTCCGGCAGGCCTTCCGCGATCAGGCGCAAGCCTGTGACGCGCTCGGCTCGCCCCTGATGGCCCGGTTGATGGCGGGGCTGGCCGACCGGCTGTCCCCCGGCGATCCCGTTTCGGATCAAGTCCTTGGCTGGCCCGGCGATCCGTCGTCCAAGGTGGACTCCCTGCCCCTGCGCCTGGCCGGGGGCCTGCATGCCCTGGTCCTGACCGGACAGGACCCCGCCCTTGCCGCCGCCTATGCCGACCCCGACCCCGCCCAGGACCCGACGCAAGCCGCGCTGAACGCACTCCGGCACCATCCGGCCCATCTTCTGGACTGGCTGACCTCCCCGCCCCAGACGAACGAGGTCCGCCGCTCCGCCGTCCTCATCGCCGCCGCGAACTGGCTGACCGCCCGCTTCGGCCTGCCGCTGGTCCTGTCCGAACTGGGGGCAAGTGCGGGCCTCAACCTTCTCTGGGATCACTACGGCCTGACCGCGCAGGGCCACACCGTCGGACCCGCCAACCCGGCCCTCACCCTCAGCCCGGACTGGACAGGCCCCCTCCCCCCCGGCACCCCGCCGACCATCCTCGACCGGCGCGGCGTGGACCTGAACCCGCTTGATCCCGTGGCCGACCGTCTCAAACTCCTGGCCTATCTCTGGCCCGATCAGCCCGACCGCATCGTCCGCACCCGCGCCGCGCTGGACCTTGCCGCGCGCCTGCGCCCGCAAGTTGACCGGGGCGACGCCGCCGACTGGCTGGAATCGCGGCTGCAAACCCGGCATGACGGCGCGCTGCACCTGATCTTCCACACCGTCGCCTGGCAATACTTCGCGCCTGCCACCCAGACCCGCGCCCGTGCCGCAATGGAAAGGGCCGGGCAGGACCGCCCCCTCGCCCACTTGTCGATGGAGGCCGACAGCCAGACTCCCGGCGCCGCCCTGACCCTGACCCTCTGGCCGGGTGGTGAAATCCGGCACCTTGGCCGCGCCGACTTCCACGGCCGCTGGGTCACCTGGACCGCCCCAACCGTCTGACCCGCCCCAGACTTCCTCTCTGTTCAAATATCCTCCGGGGGTTTGGGGGTGGAAAACCCCCAACGACCGAGCCGTTGCGCACTCTTCGCGCAAAAGGCGAGACAAGGACCTGCGCGGCACGCGCTCAATCTGAAAGCCGCCGCTACCCGCGCGACACAAGCCCGGTCAGCGCGCGGCTGACCAGCGACGACACCGCCGGACGCTCCAGTGCCTGAAACGGCATCGGGCGGCACAATTCCATCGCCGCGACGCCCACCCTTGCAGTCAGCGCGCCGTTGACCACGCCTTCGCCAAACCGCCGCGACAGCTTGGACAACACCCCGCCCCCGGCGACCGAGCCGATCATGTCATCGGTCAGCGCCAAGGCCCCCGCCGCCAAAAGCGAGCCGAACACCCGCCGCAGCAACCGCAGGCTGCCGAAACTGCCCGAGCGTCCGCCATAGATCTCGGCAATCCGCCGGATCATCCGCAGGTTGGCATACCCCGCTGCCGCCACATCGGCCAAGGCCAGCGGCACCAGCGCGGTGACCGTCGCCACTTGCCGCGCGGCGCCCTCGATCACCAGCCGCGCCTCGGCGTCCAGCGTCGCCAGCAACTCCCGTTCGGCCAGCGCCAGCAAGGCATCGGCATCCATCACCTCGGCCTCGCGTTCGGCCAGACGCGACCGGCCCCAGGCCGTATCGCCCCGCGCCGCGTACAGCCCGGTCAGCCCCGCCACCACCCGCCGCGCCTCGACCAGGTTGGCGCTTGCCCGGGCCTCGATCGCCCGCCCGCGCAACCCATCCAGCCGCGCCAACCGCAGGAACGCGCCCCATTCCTTCAACGCCAGCACCAGAGCGGCAAGCACGGCCAGCGTGACCAGCACCAAAGCGATCCAGCCCAACACCACATTCCGTGCCAGAAGCCCGGTCACGAAATCATAGGCCGCGACCGAGATCGCAAAGCCGAACAGCGCGCCAAAGGCCCAGACCGCGAACTTGCGCAACCCCGACCCCTTGCCCTGCGACAGCGCCGCGACCGCCAGCATTGCCTGCCCCTCGGGCAGATTGTCGGGCACCGGCGGGGCCAGCGACGGGTCCGCGGCCTCGGTGATCTCCTCCAGGAAGGGCTTCGGCGGGCGGCTCACAACTGGTCTCCGATCAGGAACTCGACCGCGCGGTCCAACCGGATATGCGGCGGGCCCTCCCCCGGTCGCAGATTCAACCGCGCGGGAGCAAAGGTCATCAGACTGTA
>JAKQLM010000091.1 GCA_029567145.1 Pseudomonadota bacterium | reverse complement strand
TTGGCCGCACCCGCGACCTCGATCACCAGGTTCGGGCCGGGGCCATCGACGGCGTCCTGCGCAAAGGTCGGAGTTGCGGCCAGTGCCAGAACGGCGGCCAGTTTGCGGATCATGCTTTGTCCTTTCAGACGTTGGATTTCGAAGGTTTGTCCCCGGCTTTGCCTGTGGCGTCAACTGTGCGGCTGTCACATCTGCGGGGGTCAGCCAGAGGGGCGGCTGCCGGTCCAGAGATAGCCGCCCTCGGGTCGGTCATGCGGCTCGGGCAGGCTGATGTCGTACCAACTGCCGCGAAAGCTTTGGAAATCCGGGGCAAAGCGGAGCACCAGCGGCCCGCTGCCAAAGGCATCGTGCCAACGGCAGCGCAGCATCAGGATCGCATAGCTGCAATCGGTCAGCCGCCCCCCGGCCTCGCCCGCCCCGTCGTTGTAGCGATAGTCGCCGTGGATCCGGCCATCGGGCTCGACCGTCAGGACCGTCGTGCCAGGGGCGTCCACTCCCGACCAGATCGTGCCCTGAAACTCGCCCGCCAGGCGGGGATCGGCCAGCACGGGCTGGACGGACAGAAGCAGGACGGCAAGCGTCGGTCGCATCTTCACCCCCTTGCAGTCTGCGCACGGGGCAAGGCATGCCCTGCCCTGCCCCGCGCGTCAGGTCCGGAAATCCGGCTTACTTGACGTCGGCCGCGACGCGGACGGTGATCATCCGGTCCGGGTTGGCCGGCGGCTCGCCCTTGGCGATCTTGTCCACAAACTCCATCCCGGCGATCACGCGGCCATAGACCGTGTACTGGCCGTTCAGAAAGCTGTTGTCCTTGAAGTTGATGAAGAACTGGCTGTTCGCGCTGTTCGGGTTTTGCGACCGCGCCGCGCCAAGCGTGCCCCGGTCATGCGGCAACTTGGAAAATTCCGCAGGCAGATCAGGGTATTGCGACCCACCCGTGCCCGCGCGGCGCGGGTTGTAGTTCGGGCTGTCCATGTTGGCGTTTTCCACGTCGCCGGTCTGGGCCATGAAGCCGTCGATCACGCGGTGGAAGGCCACGCCGTCATAGGCCTTGTCGCGGGCCAACTGCTTCATCCGCTCGGCGTGCTTGGGAGCCACGTCGGCAAGAAGTTCGATCACCACGTCGCCGTCCTTCAGCGTCAGGATGATGGTGTTTTCGGGGTCCTTGATGTCGGCCATCGGGCTGTTCCTTCGGTTTTTTCGGGTGCGACCGTAGCGGCGGCATCTGGCCAAGGGAAGCGCAAAGCGTCGCAAGCGGTTGACGCAGCCGTGATAACGGGGCCATTAGCAGGCAGGCTTTGACGGAGGAAGATGCGATGCCCTGGAAAACTCTGGACGACATGGACCTGTCCGGCAAGGTGGTCCTGACGCGGGTCGACGTCAACGTGCCGATGGAAGGCGACCGGGTCACCGACACCACGCGGATCGACAAGATCGAACCGACG
>JAKQLM010000084.1 GCA_029567145.1 Pseudomonadota bacterium | reverse complement strand
CGCCGAAACCGGGATCGAAGTGGTCTACGACCTGTATGCCAGCGCCGAGGAGATGCAGGCGAAACTGCTGGCCGGATCGACCGGCTATGATGTCGTCCTGCACTCGGGCCAGGGCCTGCCGCGGTCGGTGACCGCTGGGGTCCTGCAGAAGATCGACCGAGCCAAGCTGACCGGCTATGGCAACCTTGACCCCGAAATCCTGAAGGTGATCGAAGGCTACGACCCCGGCAACGAATACAATGTGCCCTACATGTGGGGGTCGGTCGGGATGACCTACAACCTGGACATGGTGAAGGAACGCATTCCCGACGCCGATCTGGAATCGCTGGACCTGATCCTGAACCCCGAGACGGCCAAGCTCTTGGCCGATTGCGGGATTTCGCTGCTGGACAGCCCGAATGACATTGGCTTCATGATCCTTAGCCATCTGGGGATCGACCCCAACACGGCGGGCCCCGCCGAATGGGCCAAGATGGTCGAGGCGGTCAAGCCGGTGCGCGAATACATCGCGACCTTCGACAATGCGAACTACCTGACCGCGATCCCGAATGGCGAGCTTTGTGCCGTCAACAACTGGTCGGGCGACTATGGTGTCGCAAAGGCCCGCGCCGCCGAAGCCGGGATCGAGATCAACCTGGGCTATTTCATTCCCAAGACCGGCGTTCCGGCCTGGTTCGACGTCTGGGCCATTCCGGTGGACGCGGGCAATGTCGACAACGCGCACCGCTTCATCGACTATCTTCTGCGCCCCGAGGTGATCGCCGCCTGCACCAACTTTACCGGCTATGCCAACGCCAACGCGGCGGCGATGCCGTTTGTTGATCCGGCGATTGCCGCCGATCCCGCCGTCTACCCCAATGCCGAGGCCAAGGCGCGGATGTACACGCCGCTGCCGCAGACCCCGGAACAGGAGTCCGACATGAACCGCGCCTGGACCGAGATCAAGACGGGCGGCTGAGCGGGAGCGGCGGGCGTGGAAGACCCTTTCCTGCGGATCGAGGGGGTGTCGAAAAGTTTCGGCACCTTCAAGGCTGTTGACAGCGTCACCCTGACCGTCGGCAAGGGCGAGATCTTTTCGCTGCTGGGCGGGTCGGGCTGCGGCAAGACCACCTTGTTGCGGATGCTGGCCGGGTTCGAGGAACCGACTGCCGGGCGCATCTTTCTGGACGGGCGCGACATGGCGGGCGTTCCCCCGTGGGAGCGTCCGGTCCACATGATGTTCCAGTCCTACGCGATCTTTCCGCACATGACCGTCGCGGCGAATGTCGGCTACGGATTGAAGCACGAGACATCGCTGACCAAGGCGCAGAAAGCCGCCCGGGTGGCGGAGATGCTGGACCTTGTGCAGCTGACCCCCTTTGCCCACCGCAAGCCGCACCAGATTTCCGGCGGCCAGCGGCAGCGGGTCGCCTTGGCCCGGGCGCTGGCGCGGCAGCCAAAGCTTTTGCTGCTGGACGAACCCCTGGCCGCGCTGGACAAGAAGCTGCGCGAACACACCCAGTTCGAGCTGATGTCGATCCAGCAGCGCACCGGCGTCACCTTCATCGTCGTGACCCACGACCAGGAAGAGGCGATGACCCTGTCCGACCGCATCGCGGTGATGGACAAGGGTCAGGTCAAGCAGGTGGGCAGCCCGACGGAAATCTACGAATTCCCGAACAGCCGGTTCGTGGCGGGGTTCATCGGGTCGGTCAACAGCTTCGAGGCCAGGGTGACCCGCCGGGACGGGTCGCACCTGCGCCTGTCAGTCCCTGCCATCGGAGCCGAGGTTCTGGCCCGCGATGTGCCGTCCGTGGTCGAAGGCCAATCCGTCACGCTGGCCGTGCGGCCCGAGAAGATCCATCTGACCAAGGACCGGCCCGATGCGGCAAACGCGGTGCAGGGTCATGTCAAGGACTTGGCCTATTTCGGCAAGGACAGCCTCTACCGTGTCGAGCTGCCTGGGGCGTTGGTGCAGGCCCATGCCGTCAACGCCCGTCGCGGGGATGAGGCGTCGCGGGTTGCCGACTGGGATGATGCCGTCTGGCTGTCCTTCGATCCGGCGTCGGCCATCGTGCTGGTGGACTGATCGTGGCGGACAGGGGCACCTTCGCGCGCTGGTTCGACCGCAAGGGCTGGGTGATGGTCCTGATCGGCACGCCCTATGTCTGGCTGCTGGTCCTATTCCTGTTGCCCTTCCTGATCGTCGTCGCGATGTCCGTTGCGACCAACACCCCCACCGCGCCGCCGTTTTCGTTCGGGGGTGAGCATCCCTGGATCAACCTGGAGCCGTTCAGCCGGGTCTTCACCGACACGCTGTATGTCCGGGCCTTTCTGACCTCGGTCTTCAACGCGCTGGTCGCGGCGCTTTTGTGCCTGCTGATCGGCTATCCGATGGCGCTGGGACTGACCCGGGTGTCGAAAAGCTGGCGCAACATCCTGTTGATGCTGGTGATCCTGCCGTTCTGGACCTCGTTCCTGTTGCGGGTCTATGCCTGGATGGGGCTGATGGGCAAGAACAGCTGGTTCAACGGGTTGTTGACCGACAGCTGGAACTTCCTGGTGCCGATCGACTGGGCGGTGAAATCGGTGCCGATGATGAACACCAATTTCGCCGTCGTGCTGGTGATGGTCTATACCTACCTGCCGTTCATGATCCTGCCGCTGTATGCCAGTCTTGAACGGTTGGACCCCACGCTGGACGAAGCGGCGATGGACCTTGGCAGCCGCCCGTCCCAGGTCTTTCGCGACGTGACCCTGCCGCAGTCGGTCCCCGGGATCATCGCGGGCGGGATGCTGGTCTTCATCCCGGCGGCGGGGGAACTGGTGATCCCGACGCTGGTCGGCAATGCCTCGCAACCGATGATCGGCAAGATCATCCAGGACGAGTTCGCCCAGGCGCGTGACTGGCCGATGGCCTCGGCCGTGGCGGTGGCGCTTCTGGTGCTGATGGTCATCCCGACGATGCTGTACAGCCATTATCAGGCCAAGGCGGAGGGGTCGAAATGAAGCGCCGCTCGACCTTTCTGGTCACCGTCATGTGCTTTGGCTTTGCGTTCTTCTACATCCCGATCCTGTCGATGATCGTCTACAGCTTCAACGCCTCACGGCTGGCGACGGTCTGGGGCGGGTTCTCGACCAAGTGGTATGTGTCTCTGTTGTCGAACCAGCAGGTCCTGGACGCGCTGGTCCTGTCGCTCAAGATCGCGGTCGTCTCGGCCACCGTGGCCACGATCCTGGGCACCATGGCGGGGATCACGCTGGCGCGGTTCACCAAATTCCGGGGCCGCACGCTGTTTTCCGGGCTGGTGACCGCGCCCCTGATCATGCCCGAGGTGATCACCGGCATCTCGGCGCTGATCTTCTTCATCCTGATGGCGGACTGGATCGGCTGGCCCGGACAGCGCGGGTTCACCACCATAACTTTGGCGCATATCACCTTTTCCATGGTCTTCGTGACCACCATCGTCAACGCCCGCATGGTCCAGTCCGACCGCGCTATCGAAGAGGCCGCGATGGACCTGGGATCGCGCCCCTGGCAGGTGCTGTTCGACATCACCTTGCCGGTGATCTCGCCCGCCATCGTATCGGGCTGGCTCTTGGCGTTCACCATCAGCCTGGACGATGTGGTGATCACCGCCTTTACCACCGGGCCGGGATCGACCACCCTGCCGCTTCTGATCTGGTCCAAGGTCAAGCTGGGCGTCACCCCCGACATCAACGCGCTGGCCACGCTGATGGTGCTGACCGTGGGGTTCGGCGTCATCGCGGCGGGCTTTATCCTAAGCCGCGCCGAACGGCGGCGCCTGTTGGAGGAACGCATGGCGTTTCGCAGTAATGACTGACGTTCTGTCGCTGTTGCATGCGCCCTTGGGCGTCAAGGGGTCGGGCCGGGTGCGCTATGGCGCGGCGATGGCGCTGTGGCGCGACGGCCAGATCAGCGCCGAGGTGCTGGAGACCTACCGCGTCGCCGCCGCCCACGACGCCCGCGATCCGCTGACCGACCTGGCCGACCGGGGCCTGCCGCTGCCGCCAGCGGTCGCCCGGCAGACGCCCTTGCGGCAGTTGTACCAGGCCGCCCGCGCCTATGTTCTGGCGCTGGACCACCCCGGCGCCGAGGAGGTCCGGGCCGGTCTGCCCGCCGACCCCGGAGCAGAGCGCGCCGTGCCCCCATCGCCGAACGCCGTTGCCGACCGCTGGCTTGCCGATGCGCTTGCGCCCCTGGCCCGGACCCATCCCGACCTTGCCGCCGCCATCGCTGCCGCCACGCCGCTGCTGGAATGGATCACCTATGACGCCTATCCCCGCGCCCGGATCGGCGAGGCGTTCGCCACCGGCCACGCCTATGCCTCGATCCGTGGCGGCGATGCGCCCTTTGCGGCGCGGGATTTCGACCTTGGCCTGTTCCTGATCGCGCCGCACACCCTGTACCGCGACCACCACCACGCCGCGCCCGAGCTTTACGCCCCCCTGACCGGCCCGCATGGCTGGCGCTTTGGCACCGGGCGGCCGCTGATCGTCAAGCCGGCCCATCAGCCGGTCTGGAACCCGCCACTTCAGCCGCATTTGACCAAGGTCGGCGCGGTGCCGTTCTTGTGCCTGTTCGTCTGGACCCGCGACGTGGACCAGATCGCCGAGGTGATCCCCGCCGACGACTGGCCTGACCTGGAGTCCCTGCACCTTGGTTGACACCCTGATCCACAACGCCCGCATCCGCACGATGGACCCGACCGCCCCCGTCGCCGACTGGGTGCTGATCCGGGGCGGGGTCATCGCCTCAATCGGGCGGGGCGCACCGCCCGACGCACGCGACAAGATCGACGCGGGCGGGCGGCTGGTCCTGCCCGGGTTTCAGGACGCGCATGTCCACCTGTTATCGGGCGGGTTGGACCTTGCGACCGCCGCATATCTGTACGACGCGGTCAGCGCCGACGACCTTTTGGCCACTCTGCGCGCCCATGCCGCCGCCAAGCCGAACCTGCCAGTCGTCCTTGGCTCGGGCTGGCAGCCGGGGCATTTCGGCGACCACAATCTGACCGCTGCGCTGCTGGACCAAGCCGTCAGCGACCGGCCCGTGGTGATTTATGACTCATCGTTCCACAACGCCTGTCTGAACAGTCGGGCGCTGGAAATGGCAGGCGTGCAGGACATGGCCGATCCGCCGAACGGCCACATCGTCCGCGACGCGCAGGGCCGCGCGACGGGGATGCTGCATGAAGAGGTGATCCCGGTCGTGGTGAACCGCCTGCCCGGCCTGACCGATGACCACTGGATGCAGGGCCTGCACGCCGCGCAGGTCCATGCCAACCGGCACGGCATCACCGGCGTCCTTGATCCCCGCGTCACGGACCTGGAGGCGCGGATCTACGCGCGCGCCCTGGCCGAAGATGCCCTGACCCTGCGCGTGGCGGGCGCGGCGCTGGTGACCGAGGCGGACACTCCGGACACCGCCGTCGCCCGCCTGGCCGCGCTGCGCGCCGCCCATCCCGGCCCGGAGTTTCACGTCCAGTCGGCCAAGTTCTTCATGGACGGGGTCTATGAAAACCGGACCGCCGCAAACCTGCGCGCCTATGCCGACGCCGCTGCAGGCAATGCGCCCTGCATGTTCACGGCGGATGCGACCAACGCCCTGTTCACCGCGCTGGACGCGGCCCGGTTTGCGATCCATGTCCATGTCATCGGCGACGCCGCCGCCCGTCGCGCGCTGGACGGCTTGCAGGCCGCCCGCGCCGCCAACGGCCCCTGGCCCGCCCAGCATCAGCTGGCCCATCTGCAACTGGTGGACCCCGCCGACTTTGCCCGGCTGCAGGACCTTGCGACCGCCAACATCCAGCCGCTTTGGGCCTGCTTTGACCCCACGATCCCCGACATCGCGCTGGACATGATCGGCCCGGACCGCTGGCCCGAGGTCTATGCCTTTCGCCGGATGCTGGACGCGGGGGCGGAGTGGTGCCTGTCCTCGGACTGGGCGGTGTCGACGCTGAATCCGTTCGAGATCATCGAAACCGCGATCACCCGCAAGGCCCCGGTCGCGGGCAACCCGAAGGGGCCATTCTTTGCCGATCAGGCCCTGACGGTTCAGGAATGCGTGCAGGGCTACACCGTGAACGCCGCCCGGGCCTGCTGGCGGGAGCATTTCACCGGGATGCTGCGGCCCGGCTTTTCGGCTGACCTGATCGTGCTGGACCGTGATATCCTTGCCTGCCCAGCCCCGGAAATCTCGGCCACACAGGTTCTGCTGACGCTGTTCAAGGGCCAGACCGTCCACCGCTCGGCGGGGATCTAGCCCCCGGAACGGGTTGCCTTTTCCGCCGCGACAGGCCTCAATCCCCGCAGGACGACAGCGGGGGGCGGACATGAACGGCGCGGAAACATTGGTGCGGACCCTGCTTGCCAGCGACGTACGGGTCTGTTTCGCCAATCCCGGAACCTCGGAAATGCACTTTGTCGCGGCATTGGACCAGCACCCCGACCTGCGCTGCATCCTGTGCCTGTTCGAGGGCGGCGTCTCCGGCGCGGCGGACGGGTATTTCCGGATGAAGGGCGAGGTCGCAGCGACCTTGCTGCATCTGGCCCCAGGCTTCGGCAACGCCTTTGCCAACCTGCACAACGCCCGACAGGCGCAGTCGGGCGTTCTGAACATCATGGGCGACCAT
>JAKQLM010000061.1 GCA_029567145.1 Pseudomonadota bacterium | reverse complement strand
CTTGACGCCGCCGGCGGCCAAGGCGCCGATCCTGTTCGTGCTCGATGAGTTCTACACCCTCGGCCCCATGCCCATGATCGAAAACGCGGCCGGTTTTGCCGCGGGCTTTGGCATCAAGCTCTGGCCGATCCTGCAGGACCTGCAGCAGCTGAAAACCCTCTACCCCACGAGCTGGCAAACCTTCCTCGCCAACGCCGGTGCCGTCCAGGTGTTCGGGGCGTCTGACGCCGAGACCTGCGGCTATGTCTCGCAAATGCTCGGCGAAGTCGAGACCCGTCAGCATGTGGCGTCCACCAGCATCACCAGCCAGGCGGGATTTGGTCAGCGGTCCGAAGCCGACCGCGTCTCGCCCTTGGTGGGCGCGCTCGGTGCAAAGCAATACCGGGCAGCGGCTTTTCAGGCGGCGGCCATCGCAGCGGCCGATGACCGGAGCCAATCCGGGGGCACGTCAGGCACCACCAACCGCAACGAACAGATCACCCTGGCCCCGCTGCTGCGCCCCGACGAAGTGGCCTTGCACTTCGCCCGGGAGGCCGGGGCCTGCCTGGTGATGATCAAGGGGCGGCGTCCGGTCTGGTGCTTGCGGGTGGACTACGACTCGTCGCCCTGGTTCACCGGCCGCTACACCGCCCTCGATCACCTGCAGGGGCGAGAACCGCCGGCCGCCGCCCCCTTCGGATCGCGCGCCCCTCAGGCCTTCATGCAGTGCGTCGCCGCGCTCACGGCTTTGAGCCGCTCTTGTGATACGGGTTGACGGGCATGGGGGGCGCCGGAAGGATGGGCGGCGGAGCCGGGAACGCGGCTTGCGGGGCAAGCGTCATCCGGGTGGCTGCCTGGGCGGGGTCCGGCAGGCCCTGGGCCAGGAACGCCTTGGGGTCGATCTGCGGCGCCGGCCGGGCGGCCGCGGCCTCGATGTCCCGCATCTGGACCTCGATCGACTGGGTGCGGACATTGTGGGCGCCTTCGACCATGCGCTCATTGCCGTTGGCGACCCCAAACCACTTCATCGCGTCGGCAACGTTGGTAGCGAGGATGTTGCCGCCCTGGTTGGCCCGCGCCAGATCAATCCGGGCCTGGACGACCCCCTGCCCCGTCTGGGCATACAGCATGGCGAGCTGATTGGCCCGCTCATAGAGCGACTGGTAGGCCTGGGCCAGGATCTGGCCCTTGGTCTGCATGACGATCACTTCCTGTTGCGCGCGGCTTTGGGCGGCCGCCACGGCCTGCTGGGCCCATGCCTGGGTCACCAGAATCGTCTGCTGCATGCGGGTCTGCTCGGCGAGCAGCGCCGCATTCTTGGCGCGCTCGGCCTCAAGCTGCGTCGCGATTTCGGCGGCCTTCACGTCGCCCTCGAAGTTGCCATAGAGCTGAGACAACCGCCACCCTTCGGGCGCGTTGTGCTGCCAGATCGCGAGCGCAATCATCACGCCGACCGTGAGCCCAAAACTGTAGGTCGCCATCCCCCAGAAGCGGCGCAGCAAGCCCGGCTTCTTCTCAGGCGGGAGCGGCGCCGGCACGGCGGGCGGGGGTACGCCGCCACTTCCAGAGCCGTAAGAGTCAAGATGAAGGGTCACAGCACAAGCCTCCCAATGGTCAAACAGCGAACCACACACGGACGCGCAGCGTGCCCAGACGAGACGATGTCAGAAAGCCCCTGGTTAAGGTCTAGACGCCAATCGACGCGACAAGACAGAATCCGCCTCGCGCTAACGAGAGCCTCGACGGCTGGCCCTCACCGGGGCGAAAAGCCCCGATCGCGGCCGGTCCCCCGGCCAGGTGCACGCCCAGGGTTGGCCGTCCGACCCGACGCCTCCCGCGTATCTGCCCGCCGCGTGACCCCCTCAAAGCCCCGTTGCAGCGCGGCCCCGCGATCCGTTGCCGGGGCCCGGGACACGGCCACCGCCCGATCCGCCTTGTAGGCCGACCAAGCCGCCCGCCGGGCAGCGTTGTGATCCTGCCACCCCTTTTGCAAGGCCTGACGTTCGGTGTCGTGCCGAGCGGTGAGCGCCGCTTTGTCGGCGACATACCGCTCCCGCAGCGCCGTGCGGTCACGTGCGTGCCGATCTTTCAGGTGGGCGGGCGACCCGTGGAGCGACAAGCGCTTGCGGATCTCTTCCTCGGTTTCGTGCCGACGGTGCTGGGCGTGATCCCGCAGGCGCGCCCGCTCATCCTGGTGCCGGGCCTTGAGCGTGTCCCGCGCCGCGCGGATGGCCGGCCTTTGGGCCTCTCGGATCTGACGGCGCAGCGTGTCGCGTTCGGCCTTTTGGCCCTCAAGAAACATGGCCGCCCGCTTGTCGGCATGCAGGGCGCCCGCCAGGAACCGAGACACCGTCTCTGAAAACCGCCGCGGCTGATCACCCGGCTCGGCGGCCTTCGCGGCCTGGATGGCGGTGGCCAAGGCCCCGACATACCCCTCCCGGTGGGAGGTCTGCAGAAAGGATCGGAACTCCTGCCGCTGCGACCGAAACAACCCGTCCATCTGGCGCCGTTCCTGGTCACGGAAGCGGTCCAGGACCCCGCCCGCCTCACGGCGGTGGCGATCCGCGAGATCCCCGCGTTCCTGGCGCTCGATGCCCGCAAGCGGCGCGAGCTGTGCTTTGGTCGCTGTTTTGAGCTCGGACCGGTATTCATCCTGCTGCTGTTGCCAGAGCCGGGCCTTGTCGTCCTGGTACCCACGCCACAGCGCGGCGGTTTCGGACGCCTGGCGCTTGGCCATGTCCCGGCCTTCCTGGTGAAGCGCCCTGCCCTTTTCCCGCAAATCGGCACGAACGGTCTCGGCCGCCTGGGAACTGGGGTACGGCGCGCCCTTCTCGGCTTCCCATGCCGGCCGGACCTGGCTGGTTTTCTGTTCCCCCCGTTCGCGCGACAGATCCCGGCGCTGCTCAAGCTCACGCCGGGCCGCCGGATCTTTCTCGAACCCCAAGGCGCGATCCACACAGAAAATCTGCCCACGTTCCTTTTCATATTCCCAGGCC
>JAKQLM010000059.1 GCA_029567145.1 Pseudomonadota bacterium | reverse complement strand
GCGCTGTTCGTCTACTGGGACGTCTTCAAGACGATCAACATCACCCAGAAGGCGGCCTATTCCATCTCGGACCTGCTGTCCCGCCAGATCGTCGTGAACGAAGACTTCCTGGACGGCCAGCAAGAGATCCTGGATTTCCTGACCCCGAACGTGCCGGAATCGCGGATTCGCATCACCAGCATGGAGATGGACGAAGGCCTTGACGTCCAGACCGCCTGGGATGGCGACGACGAATACGTCCTGCTGTTCTCGCATTCGCCCGGCGACAAGGTTCCCTTGCGCACGCAGGCGTCGATCCAGGAACTGACCGCCGTCGTGCCGACGTTGCAGGACCTTGAATCGGTGATCATCGTCGAGACCTGGGTCGATTTCGAGCCGCGCTTTGACACCGGCGTGCTGAACTTTGCGCTTGGCGTCGAAGACAAGACCTTCAAGCAGCTGATCGTGACCCGCCCGCGTGGTCGCCGTGTCTGCCTGGCCGGCACTCCGGGCTGCAGCTGACCGCTGCGCCCGTGATCATGCCGTGGCACCCTGCCCTGCTGCTTGCGCTGGCCCTGTCGGCCTGCGCTCCCTTTCCCGAAGTGGCAGCACCCATGTCCGGCGCGGGGGCCTATCCCGCGCTGCAGCCGATTGACGACCTCTTGGCCCAGGCCGATGTTCCCCCGGATCCGCGCGCGCCTGCCCCCTGACGGCGTTGCACCCCGCCCGGCTTCCGGCTAACACACGACAGCCCGTTCCGAAGCATAGGTTTCCCCATGTCCGCCCCTTTGCGTCTTGGCCTTGCCGGTCTTGGCACCGTTGGCATCGGCGTCGTCAAGATCGTCCAGACCCAGGCCGACCTGATCGCCGCCCGCACGGGCCGCAGCGTCCAGATCACCGCCGTTTCGGCACGCGACCCGCAAAAGAACCGCGATGCCGACCTGTCCGGCTATGCCTGGGAAACCGATCCCGTCGCCCTTGCGCGTCGCGCCGATGTCGATGTCTTCGTCGAGGTGATGGGCGGCCATGACGGCCCCGCAAAGGCCGCGACCGAGGCCGCGATTGCCGCCGGCAAGGACGTGGTCACCGCCAACAAGGCCCTGCTAGCCCATCACGGTCAGGCCCTGGCCGAGGCTGCCGAAGCCCGGGGCCGCGCCCTGCGGTTCGAGGCCGCCGTCGCCGGGGGCATCCCGGTGATCAAGGCCCTGACCGAAGGTCTGGCCGCCAACCGGATCAAGCGCGTCATGGGCGTGATGAACGGCACCTGCAACTACATCCTGACCCGGATGCAATCGGCAGGCCTGCCCTATGACGTGGTCTTTGAAGAGGCCCGCCAGCTTGGCTATCTGGAGGCCGACCCCCAGCTTGATGTCGGCGGCATCGACGCGGGCCACAAGCTTTCGCTTCTGTCGGCCATCGCCTTCGGCACCCGTGTCAGCTTTGACGCCGTGGAGCTGGAAGGCATCGGCAACGTCTCCATCGACGACATCCGCCTGGCCGAGGACATGGGCTACCGGATCAAGCTTCTGGGCGTGGCGCAGATGACCGGGCGCGGGCTGGAGCAGCGCATGACGCCCTGCCTTGTCCCCTCGGCCTCGCCTTTGGGCCAGTTGCAGGGCGGCACGAACATGGTCGTGCTGGAAGGCGATTCTGTCGGCCAGATCGTCCTGCGCGGCCCCGGTGCCGGGATGGGACCCACGGCCAGCGCGGTCATGGCCGATGTGATCGACATCGCCCGCGGCATCCGCGTGCCGACCTTCGGCATTCCTGCCACCCAGCTTGCGGCGGCGATCCCCGCCAGCTCGGCCACGCCCGCGCCCTATTACCTGCGGATGACGCTGCTCGACAAACCCGGCGCGCTGGCCAAGATCGCCACCAGCCTCGGGGATGCGGGCATCTCCATCGACCAGATGCGCCAGTTGCACCGCCCCGGCGACCGCGCCGAAGATGCCGTCGTGCTGATCGTCACCCACAAGGCCGCGCCCGCCGACATCGCCCACGCCACCGCCAGCTTTGCGGCAACCGGCGTGCTGGTCGGCCAACCTGTCGCGATCCGGATCGAGGAAGTCTGACCGCCCGCCAAAGTTCCGGTTGACAGGACCCGCCCGCTGAACCGACCCTACTGCCATTGGTTCAGGGATTGGGGGCAGATCATGCGGGCGATCCTTCTGGCGCTGGTTCTTGCCACCCCTGCCTGGGCCGGTCCGCCCGCTGGCATCGACGACCCCGCCTTCCGGGCGCCCTTTGACCGGGCGCTGCAGGTCGATGACCCGACCGCGCTGCTGGAACTTCACGCCGCGGCCGAATCCGGCAATACCGCCGCGCTCCTTGCCCTGCCCGCAGTCGGCGACTGGCTGCGCGCCACCCTGCCTTTTTCCGAACGCAAGAAGCTGATCCGTATCAACGGCCTGCCCCTGGCCGAGGCGCTGGACGCCGCCGACCCGGTCGCCGCCCTGTGGGCGATGGGCGAGCCCGGCACCGACATGGATGCCCTCTTGCAACGCGCCTTTGCCCTTTACGACGCGGGCGAAGTGGACAAGGCCACCAGCCTCTACATGACCTGGATCAACCAGACCGGCGGCTACGGCCCGCTGCCGCCCGATTTCTTCGACCACCCCGCCCCGCCCTGGGCCACGGCGCAGGTGCTTCGGGGACGTTTGACTGACACGGTCTTCGCCCCCCCGGTCGAGGCGGATGCCCTGCTGGTCGACCGGCTCAAGGCCGATGACCCGGCCGCCTGGATCGCCCTTGCCGGGTTTTCCGGCCTCCACCGTACCGACGCCCCGCCGCCCGACACCGCCCGCCTTGCCGCGATCTTCGCCAGTGCGGGCATCCCGCAGGACGAAGCCGTCCGCCGGATGCAAGACACCGTGCCGATCCTGAAGGTCCTGCGCTACGAACCCGTCGACCCCGCAACTGCCGCCGCAGCCACCGAGGACTTCCGCATCGAGCCGGAATTCCTGCCGCTTCTGACCCTGTGCGCCACCACCTGTCCGGCCAGCGCCGACCAGTGCGAAATCGCCTTCGTCGCCGGGTTCGGCCATCCCTGGGGCCGCGCCACCACAGCCCAGCCACTGATCTCGCTCATCCCGACCAAGGACTTCTTCGCCACCCCCCGGGGCCGCCAGATCCTGCTCCGGTCGCTGACCGGCCAGCTTGGGGACGACCCTGCCGCCTCGCCCCGGCTGGCCGCCACCCGCCAGATCGACGCTTGCCTGGCCGACGCGATCCTTTCCGAAGCGATCCTTGCTGCGGCCCCCTGACTGTTAGCGACACCACGCTTGCCGGGCGACAAGGCCCCGGCTACACGGGGCGAAACAGGGGGGAACCACATGTCCGAGAAACTCAACTTCCAGGACCGGCTTCTGTCCCTTGGCCTTGGCCGCGTGTCCGAAGCCGCCGCCCTGGCTTCGGACACGCGGGCCAGGCCAAGGGACAGAAGCCGGTCCTGGAAGTTGAGTTTTTCGGACATGTGGTTCCCCCTGTTTCGCCCCGTGTAGCCGGGGCCTTGTCGCCCGGCAAGCGTGGTGTCGCTAACAGTCAGGGGGCCGCAGCAAGGATCGCTTCGGAAAGGATCGCGTCGGCCAG
>JAKQLM010000056.1 GCA_029567145.1 Pseudomonadota bacterium | reverse complement strand
CTGGTCGGACAATCCCAGGGCGCGCAGGCAGGAGGCGTCGTTGATCCGGTCCTGACAGGGGCTGTACCCGATGTCGGCGGCGATCACGATTTCGGGTCCCCAGACCCCGGTCGCAACTGGGGCGGGGGCTGGAGCTGGGGGTTCTGGGGCCGGGACTTCGGTGACCGGAGCAGGCTCTGCCGGGAGGGGCTCTGCGGGGGGCGGCGGGGGGGCGACGGCCGGGGGGCTGCCGTCGTAAAGCGCACGCAGGCTGGTGGTCGACACCATGACGAAGGCCGCTTCCGACGGGGAATCGCGGAAGTCCTCGCGGTTGATGGCCACCAGCCAGTCGAAGGGCCGCAGGATGGCCGAGTACATCCCGATGTTGTCGGCCTTGCCCGCGTTGGCAAGCATCTGGTCGGCAAGGGATTTTGCCCGGACAGTATCGCCGCGTTTCTGCGCCAGAAGCGCGATGAACCCCATGGTGACGACATCGCGGACGGCTTCGACATCATCCTGCCCGACCATGTCCGCAAGCACCTCCTGCGCCTCGCGCACGGTCTGCATCGCGACTTCGCCCGACCGGGTGGTCTTGAGCATGGCCAGCGTCGCCGCCGTTTCCACCGACTGCGCGCTGGCGACAAAGGCGGCGCGCTGGACGTCCGCGACTGCCCGGCTTTCGCGGGCAATCGCGTAGACGTCCAGAGCGCGGTCAACAAGCTCGGAGTAGATCAATTCGGGGGCCAGGGCCGGGTTCGAGAGGCCTTTGGCGATGACGTAGCCTTCCTCGAAAGTCGCCCGGATCGCCGCGCCAAGCACCAGCTTGTAGGGTTGCGGGATGTCCTCGAACAACGGGCCCGCCAGGATCAGGTCGGTCAAAAGCGCCGCCGACACGGACACGACCGCATCCTCGGCCAGGCCTTCGCCGAGTTTTTCCAGCGCCAGACTGGTCGCATATTCGGGCCTGGCGTCGACGCTTTTCAGCATGTCGGCCAGCGAAAGTCCGAAGGCCTCTTCCAGGGTGCGCGCGGCTTCGGTGCGGCTCATCTCGACTGCGGTGGTGAAGGCCGCCACGAGCGCCTGTTTCGCCCCGTTTTCAAGGGTCGGGATGTCCCAGATCGCATCGTGCAGTTGCGGAAAGGTCTGCTTCAGAAGGTCGGCGTCCGGGCTATCCTGGGCAACTGCCGGGGCGGCACAGGCCATAGCCGCAACCAGGGCCGCCACGTGGGTCAGGGCAGTAAAGCGCATGCGCATGGCGGGGTCCTATCCTTTGCGGGCCTTCAGGCGGCAGCCGTTGCTGTCCTGACCACTGAAACTGAGCGATTGCGCCGCGATCCGACCGGAAAAGCTGACCTTGCCCAACAGAAGGCCCCAGTTGATCACCCCGCTCATCCGGCGACCGTCGATCTGGCCCGAGACCTTGCCGTTGAAGCCTTGCGAATTGCGGACCGTCCCCGCCACGCTGCGCCCGCTGCCCAAGGCCAGCTTCATCGCGCCGGTGATGGTCTGGCCGGGAAAGGCGCTGTTCTTTCCGCAGGTCGCCGTGAAGCTCCAGGTTCCGTTGACGGCGTTCGCGGTCAGCTCGATCGGCGGGGGCGGCGTGTGCCGCTCCTTGTTCGCCGGGTCCTGCAGCCACAGGTCCAGCGCGTCCTGCGACTGGCTGACCAGAAGCGCCAGGTGATCCGCCGCAAGATAGCCGCTGGCGGGCACGCCGGACGCGGCCTGCCAGGTGGACAGCGCCTGCCGCGTGCCGCGCCCGGGCTGGCCGTCGATGCCGTTCGGGTCATGGCCCAGCACCAGAAGCCGGGCCTGGACATCGCGCCAGCCCAGGTCATCCAACGCCAGCGCGGTTTCGGTGACGGCATCCGCCGGTCCTGCCTGTGCCGTCGGAGCGGGGGCCACCGGAGCGGGTGTGGGGCTGGTTGGTTCGACCATTGGCGCAACCGGTTCCGGGACGACGGGGGCCGCAGCCGAGGTCGGGTCAGGGGCCGCAGCCAGGTCGCGGTTCAGCGCGGCGACATCTACCCCCTCGACCGACATTTCCAGCACGATCATCAGGGCCAGGTCGCTGTCCGGGTG
>JAKQLM010000053.1 GCA_029567145.1 Pseudomonadota bacterium | reverse complement strand
GATCAGGCGACCATGGTCGAGGACGATGATCTTGTCGGCACCCTTCACCGTCGAAAGCCGATGCGCGATGACCAGCGTTGTCCGGCCCTGATGTGCCCGTGAAAGCGCCTTGGAGACGGCGGCTTCGGTGCGGGTATCCAGGGCCGAGGTGGCTTCGTCCAGCAGCAGGATCGGGGCATCGGCCAAAAGCGCGCGGGCAATGGCGATCCGCTGCCGCTGACCACCCGACAGGGCCGATCCGCGCGGTCCGGCAGGGGTATCAAGGCCCTTGGGCAGAGTGGCGGCAAAGCCGGTAACCTCGGCATCGGCAAGGGCTGCGGCAAGCCGGGCCTCGGGCACGTCATGGCGTCCCAGAAGCAGGTTTTCGCGCAGGGTTTCGTCAAAGAGGGCGGCATCCTGCGACACTGACGCCAGAAGGGCGCGCTGATCCTGCAAGCTCATCCGCTGAACATCGACGCCGCCGAACAGGATCCGGCCCTCCTGCGGTTCGACAAGGGCGGCGATAAGCTGGAAGATCGTCGATTTCCCCGCGCCCGAGGCACCGACAAGGGCGGTGACCTTCCCGGCTTCGGCGGTAAAGCTTAACCCATCCAGAACCGGCCGGTCAGGATAGGCAAAGCGCACGCCTTCAAAGCGGACCTCGGGCGAACCGGACGCCGGCAGGGCAAGGCTGGTCGCCGGGCGCGAGCCTGAGGGCCGGGTGTCAAAAAGGGCATAGATCCGGGCAAGGCTGGTTTCGGCAACCTGCCATTGCCCCGCCAGATCGGCCAGTCGTCGGATCGGCTGGAAGGTCAGGGCCATGGCGGTGAAGAACGACATGAATTCGCCCGTGGTCCGTTCGCCAGCGGCCACTTCGCTGCCGCCCAGCATCAGGACGGCAAAGAAGCCGATCCCGGTGATCACGTCAACAAGCGCAGGCATGGCGGCGCGACCGACTGCGGTCTTGACCTCGGCCCGCTTGATCGTGTCGACGATGCGCCGGAAGCGATCAGATTGATAGGCTTCCATGCGGTTCAGCTTGACGGCCTGAATGCCGTGGAAGATTTCGTCCAGCCGGGTTGCGCGCAGGCCGGCCTGTTCGCGGGTCAGTTCGGCCTTGCGGCTTAGATAGCGGCGCAGGATCACGGCAGGAAGCAACAGCAGGGGTGCCCCGATCAGCGCCGCTGCCGTCCAAAGCGGGTCGATCATCACGGCGACAATGAAAAGTCCGACCAG
>JAKQLM010000037.1 GCA_029567145.1 Pseudomonadota bacterium | reverse complement strand
CCAGCGGCAGGACCGCGTCCTTTGACAGCCGCAAGAGGTCGCGCACCAGGGGCCGCGCGCGGCCGACCGAGATCGTCACCTCGATCGGGACCTGGCTGAACGGGTTGGAGTCGGACAGCTCATCCATGGGGTGCATCCTTTTCGGACAGGTTGAAGAAGCCGCGCACGGCGGCGGTGATGTCGGCGGTCACGCGGTCGAGATCGACCTTCTGCTCTGACCCGCCCAGCCGGATGTAGACCTGGCCTTCGGACAGCGACGGTTCCTCTTCGATCACCATCGGCAGGCCGGTCGCCTGGGCCACCAACCCTTCTACCCGGTCGCGCACGGCGGGGTTCAGAACCAGGGTCAGCGGCGCATCGCCCAGCGTTTCGGCCAGCGGCATCAGGGCGTCCAGAACCGTCGGCCCAAGCGATTGCCGCGCGACTTCGGGCAGAAGCCGGTTGGTCATCTCCAGGATCAGGGGGCGGATGGCCTGCAGCACATGGCTGCGGGCATCCTGAAAGGTGAAGGACAGGCTTTGCAGGCTGCGGGCAAGGTCGGCCCGGATCCGGCTTTGGTCGCCCTGCTGCGCCGCCGAGGCATCCTCCCACCCTGCCGAGTAGCCCTGCTCGTACGAGGCGATCTTCGCTTCTTCGACGGCGCTGACCTCGACCAGGGGCTGGGTGCCGCCATCGGCTGTCGGGGCGGTGTCGAAGATTTCCAGACGGAGCGCGGCCATCAGGCGTGCTCCTCTTCGGTTTCCATCCAGCTGCGCAGGATTTCGATCGATTCGGTCTGGCGCTGTTCGATCAGGCGGCGCAGGCGGCTGGCCGGGTCGTCTTCGACCGCAGCCTCGCCAAGCGCGCCGTCGTCCATCGCAAAGCCGCCCATCGGGAAGCCCAGATCCACCTCGCCGTTCAGGGCCATGCCTTCGGAGCCACCAAGCGACGGCAGCGCAAGCGGGGCGTCCGGCGCAGGCAGGGCCGCGCGGGCTGATGACGAGGCCAGGATCGGCCGCACCACGAACAGGCCAAGCACCAGGGCTACTACCGCCAGGACAGCTGTCTGGATCATCGACATGACGTCCAGCGGCCCGATCTGGGGCAGAAGGCTGGAAGAGGCTTCGGTGCCAAGTTCAGTCGGAAGTTCTTGGAACTCCAGCGTTTTCAGGGTCAGGACGTCGCCCCGCGCCTCGTCCAGGCCGACAGCCGAGGCGACAAGCTCCCGCAGGGTGGTCAGCTCCTCCTCGGTGCGGGGTGCCCAAGTGCGCGTGCCGTCCGCCGCGACGGTCACCACGCCGTCCACCATCACGGCCACGGTCAGCCGCTTGATGTCGCCGGGGCCGCGCAACACCTC
>JAKQLM010000035.1 GCA_029567145.1 Pseudomonadota bacterium | reverse complement strand
GCGCCGATGGCAATCGCGGTGACCGGGGGGATCATCGTGTCGACCGTGCTGAGCCTGGTCGTGGTGCCGTCGATGTATCTTGCGATGGACGACCTGTCGCGGCTTTTCTCCTGGGTCCTGGGCCGGTTCCTGGGCAAGAAGGAAGTCGAGCCGGAAAATCCCGAGGCGCATGTGCTGGCCGAACGGATCGAAAGCGGGCGGCAGGACATGGCCTTGTTGCAAGGACGCCTCTCGGCGCTGGAAGAGACGCTGGTCCACCGCAAGGCCCCGCCCCACGCGGCAGAATAGATCGGACCGCAGGGGGCGGGGGACCAGATTTCCGACGCAAGGACCTTGTGAAACTCCTTGCTCAGGGCGTGTGGTCCCCCGCCCCCAGCGCCTTTCCCAGCCGGTAAAGACGCGCCCGCTTCAACAGGGCCTTCAGCGCAACAGGCCGGCCCGAGATCGCCTCGGCCTTCGCGCGTACGGTCTCGACGATCCCGGCCATGGTATCGGGATCCCGCGACTGCAATTCCCACAGGAATCCGTCCGGATCGCGGCGCGCAAGACCTTCGGCGGCAAGCACATGGCCGGGAAAGTCCTGGGCGTTGAAGGTGACGATGGCCTCGGCGCCTGCCGCGATGGCCGTGGCCAGGACGTGCAGGTCGTTGGGGTCGGGCAACAGCAGCCGCGCCTCGATCTCGGGATGGGCGCGTTCCAGCGCCCGGGGAAAAGCGGCCTGCAGGGCAGCGGCCTCGGCGGCGGCGATGCCGGGCGCTTCGGGGCCAAGCTTGGCCGTCGCCAGCACCCATTCGCGCAGGATGCGCTCGGACCAGACCGGCTGATACAGCCCCGCGGCCGCCGCACCCTGCAGGATTTCGCGCAGGACGGTCGGATACAGCACGCAGGCGTCAAGCACCGCCTTCCGGGCATGGGGCGGACGCGTAGGGTGGGGAATATTCCCCACCTTACCCGTCCAGCCGGAAGGTCAACGCCTTGAGATACGAGCTTTCCGCCAACTGCGGCAGCACCGGATGGTCCGGCCCGGCAAATCCGGTGTGCAGGATCTGCGACCGTCGCCCGCCCCGCCCGATTCCCCGGGCGCTGGCGTTGCGAAAGGCCTGCAGGTCGGCGGCATGGCTGCAGGAACACAGGACAAGATAGCCCCCCGGGGCCACCAGCGGCGCCGCCAGCCGGGCCAGCCGCTCATAGGCGCGCAGCCCCGCCTCCAGCGCGGGTTTTGCGGGCGCAAAGGCGGGGGGGTCGCAGATCACCAGGTCAAACTGCGCGCCGTCGGCCCCAAGCGCCTCCAGCACGGCAAAGGCATCGCCCTGCCGGGTGGCAAAGCGGTCGGCAAGACCGGACGCCCGGGCCCCCGCCTCTGCCAGCGCCAAAGCCGGGGCCGAGGCATCGACGGCCAGCGCATGATCCGCGCCCTGCGCCAGCGCCGCCAGGGCAAAGCCGCCGACATGGGAAAACACGTCCAGAACCCGCGCGCCCTTGGCCAGCCGCGCGGCAAAGGCATGGTTCGGGCGCTGGTCGAAGAAGAGGCCGGTCTTCTGCCCGCCCATCAGGTCGGCCATGTAGACCGCGCCGTTCATCGGCACGGGCAGCGGCCCCTCGGGCGCGACCCCGTGGACCACCGCCATATCCTCGTCCAGGCCTTCCAGCCCGCGCGCCCGGCCCGAGCCGTTCTTG
>JAKQLM010000020.1 GCA_029567145.1 Pseudomonadota bacterium | reverse complement strand
GTGGTCGGTTCGTACTGGATCAGCTCCAGCATCTTGTTGCGGTAGACAACCGCGCCGGGGGTGGTGGCCAGGTTTTCCCCGACCTTGAACGCCTCGCGGTCGGCCAGCGTGACCAGAAGATCGCCCTGATTGTTTTCGATGTCGCGGACCAGGTTCTCCAGCCCCTGCACCAGGCTTTCGCCGTCGGTTTCGACCGCCTTTTCCAGCGCGTCGGGGTTGGTGCCCAGAAAGTTGGTGGGGCTGAACATGTCGACGATCTGCTTGGTGAAATACTCCACCCGCTTGCGGTCGGCGGGGTCCAGCGTTTCCATGTCGCCGACAGCGGTCGTGATGGCGTCCGCGTTCAACTGGTACTGCTGCTTGACGTAGTTGAAGAAGGGATGCGAGTCCCACAGCGGGTTCTGGAAGCGGCGGTCCTTGGGGCCGGGGTCGGGCGGGGCCTTGAATTCGCCCTTGGCCAGGGTCTGCTGCGCCTCGACATAGTGCTTCAGGGTCTTGCCCCAGTAGCCGATCTGATGTTCGACCACGCGGGCGGGGTTGCCCATCATCTCGGCGAAGTAGGCGGCGGCGGCCTTCATGTAGACGTCGGGCGCGGGGCCGTGCAGGGCGGGATCCACGCTGCGGCGATGGGCCAGGGCTGCCGTCAGGCGCTTTGACAGCTCGTCAACCTTCATCAGGTTAGCATTGAGCCGGTCAGCGCGTTCCGTGCTGGGGGGTGTGCTGTCTTCTGTTGTCACGCTAACCATTCCCCCTTATCGTCGCCGCTGTGCAGCATGACGTCGCCCTCTGTCCGGTCGGCCATGCGACATAGGCCCGCCGGGGCAAGGAGACGTGATGAAGTATATGTTCACCTATGACCTGATGGAAAGCGCCCGCAACACGAATGAGTGGTTGGGTGCCTCTGCAAGGGCTTTTGCCAGTTATCCGGCGTTTGCCATGTCGATGAACCCGGTGCTGCCGTTGCTGGCCGCCTGGGGCGAAGTGACAGAGCGGACCTTCGGTCGCATGATCGCCAAGCCGGACTGGGGGATTCGGTCGATCGTCGGACCGGACGGCCAGGACCATCTGGTCGACGTGAACCCCGTCGTCGAAAAACCGTTCGGCGATCTGGTGCAGTTCTTTGTGCGTCGCCGCGCGCCGATGGCCCGCAAGGTTCTGCTGGTGGCCCCCATGTCGGGACATTATGCCACACTTCTGCGGTCCACCGTCGCCAGCCTGCTGCCGGATGCCGATGTCTATGTGACCGACTGGCACAACGCGCGCGACATTCCGGTCAGCGCCGGCAAGTTCGACGTCGAGGATTACACGCTTTACCTGGCCGAGTTCATGAAGGTCCTGGGCCCCGACACCCATGTGATCGCGGTCTGCCAGCCCGTGCCGCTGACCCTGGCCGCCACGGCCTATCTGGCGGCCGAGGACCCCGAGGCGCAGCCGAAATCGCTGGTGCTGATCGGCGGGCCGGTCGATCCCGATGCGGCCGCGACCGAGGTGACCGATTTTGGCCGCCGGGTGACGATGGGCCAGCTGGAACACCTTGCGGTGCAGCGCGTCGGGTTCAAGTTCAAGGGCGCGGGGCGGCAGGTCTATCCGGGCCTGCTGCAACTGCAAAGCTTCATCACGATGAACGCCGAGCGTCACGGCAAGGCGTTTTCCGACCAGATCCTTCGCGTCTCGCGCGGGGAGGCATCGGACCATGACGCGCACAACCGGTTCTATGACGAATACCTGGCCGTGATGGACATGACGGCGGAATTCTACCTGTCCACGGTCGAGCGCATCTTCAAGAACCGCGAGATTGCGACGAACGATTTCGTCGTGGCCGGTCGCAAGGTGGACATGGGCGCGATCACCAAGGTGTCGGTGATGACGGTCGAAGGCGCGAATGACGACATCTCGGCCCCTGGCCAGTGCGTCGCTGCGCTGGGGTTGCTGACCGGGCTGTCGGACGACAAGAAGGCCCAGCATCTAGAGCCTGGCGCCGGCCACTATGGCATCTTCGCCGGCAAAAGCTGGCGGCTGAACATCCGGCCTTTGGTGCTGAACTTCATCGACAAGGCAGCCGGTGGGGCGGCAAAGCCCAAGGCGAAGATCGCGCTGGCCTCAGCCTAGAACCAGCGTCGGCAGGCGGCCGGACAGGAACGTCTCCAACGCTTTGGTGACGGTTTCCGGCTGTTCAAGCTGCGGCTGGTGACCGGCTTCGGCGATCACCTCCAGGCAGCCTTGCGGCATCATCCCGGCCAGAAACTCGGCCCGGCGGCGGGGAACGATGGTGTCGGTCGCGCCGGTCAGGATCAGCGTCGGCACGTTCGCCTTGCGCAGGGTCTTTTGCTGGTCCGGGCGGCGCTGCATCATCCGCAACTGGCGCTGGAACTGGTCGGGGCCAAGCGTCGCGGCCATGTCCTGCACCAAAGCCATGATTTCGGCCCGCCACGGCGCGTCGTGCAAGGCGGCGACCGGCAGCATCTGCGCGATGCAATCGGCCATGTGCCCGGTCTTGGCGGCGACGATCATCGCCTCTTCGCGCGCGGCCTGTTGCGGGGGTTCGGGCAGGGGATCGGTCGAGATCAGCGCGATGCGGCTGACCGCTTCGGGACGCTTGCGCAAAAGCTCGATCGCGATGTTGCCACCCAGGCCGTGGCCCACGACGGCAAAGCGGGCGGGCAGGATCGCGGCAGCTTCGGTGGCGACATGTTCGACCGAGTCCGACTGCGACGGTGCCAGCAGGATCACTGGCCGTGACGCGCCAAACGCCACAAGCTGCGGCATGAAGCTGCGCGCGTCGGCCATGAAGCCGGGGATCAGGACGACAGGTTCGCTCACCCGGTGCGCCTTTGGTTGATGTTGAAAAACTGCTACTGCCGGTTCTTGGATTTTCCGGAAGGTTACCCTACAAACCGATGATTTCAAAGTGTGATATCCGCAGGGTCGGCAAAGACCTGCAGCATCGCTGCATCAGTCCGCGTTCGACAACTGCAATTCCCGCGAAGCGGCTGGTTCTCGTGGCCCCAGCATTTCGGCCAGCGTTTCGGTCAAAAGCGCCAGGCAGGCGGGTGTGGAAAAGCGGTGGTCGGCATCCTTGACCAGTGTCAGGCGCAGGTCGTTGCCCGAGATGTGGTCCAGCAGGACCAGCGCCACCTGCGGCGGGACGTCGATGTCGGCGGTGCCTTGCAAGAGGCGCACGGGAACCTGCAGCTGCAGCGGGCCTTGCAGGACGAGGTTCTGGCGGCCATCCTCGATCAGGCGCAGCGTGATCGGGTAGGGGTCGTCGGAATAGTCCGAGGGGCGGAAGAAGACGCCGTCCTCCATCAGGAGGGCGCGGTCGGCCAGGCTGAACTCCGCCTCCCACATACGTTCGGTGAAATCGGGGGCGGCGGCAATGCCGACCAGACCGGCGACCTTTTCCGGCATGTCGCGCGCCAGCAAGAGGGCTATCCAGCCGCCCATGGAGGAGCCGACAAGGATCTGCGGCCCGTCGGTCAGCGCGGTGATCACCGCCGCCGCATCCTCGCGCCAGTCGGAGATAGCGCCGTCGACAAAGGCCCCATGCGACGCGCCGTGCCCGGAATAGTCGAACCGCAGGTAGGCGCGGCCGGTCGCTTGGGCCCAGACCTCCAGCGCCTGCGCCTTGGAACCGGTCATGTCCGACCTGAAGCCGCCCAGAAACACGACGCCGGGTTCGCGCCCGGGGGTGCGGTGATAGGCGATGTGGCGGCCTTGCGGGGTGGTCAGATAGGTTGTCATGTCCCCTATATAGTCGCGCATCGCGGTCATGGTGAGACCCGGCACAGCCCACGGGCGAAAGGTCGCGCATGGCTTGACTTCGCCGGGGCGGATTGGCAAAACCCGCCGGACATAACCCGCAACCGGGCGTTTCGTAGGCGCCAAACTGACGAGGAGACGGCCATGAGCCAGATTTCCCTGACATTTCCTGATGGCAACATCCGCCAGTATCAGGCAGGAGTGACCCCGGCTGAGGTGGCTTTGTCCATCGCTCCGTCCTTGGCCAAGGCCGCGATCTCGGCGCAGGTCGATGGCAAGCACTGGGACCTGGCCTGGCCGATCCCGGGCGATGCCAAGCTTGCGATCAACACGCTGAAGGACGAGGCCCCGGCGCTGGAGCCGATCCGGCACGATCTGGCGCACATCATGGCGCGGGCGGTGCAGGAAATCTGGCCGGACGTGCGCGTCACGATCGGGCCGGTGCGGGACTTTGGCTGGTTCTACGACTTTGACCGGGAGGAGCCGTTCACGCCCGAGGATCTGGGTGCCATCGAAGCGAAGATGAAGCAGATCATCAACGCCCGCGAGCCGGTTCGCACGGAGGTCTGGCCGCGCGAGAAGGCGGTGGAATACTACCGGGGCCGTCAGGAACCCTTCAAGCTGGAGCTGATCGACCGTATCCCCGAGGGCGAGGATCTGCGGATGTACTGGCACGGGCCCTGGCAGGACCTGTGCCGCGGGCCGCATCTGCAGCACACGGGGCAGGTCCCGGCGGATGCGTTCAAGCTGACGCATGTGGCGGGGGCCTACTGGCTGGGCGA
>JAKQLM010000007.1 GCA_029567145.1 Pseudomonadota bacterium | reverse complement strand
CGAGCGTTCGGAATAGAGCCCCGCCAGACAGGCCAGCAGCAGCGGCGTCGCCAGTCGCAGGGTCGAGTCGAGGATTTGCAGAAGGGTTGCGTAATCCATCATGCGGCCTCCAGCTTACGACCACGGAAGAGGGCGAAGATGCGCACCAGAAGCATCCGCACCATCATGTCCAGCGCCCCGGTGAACAGGATCACCAGACCCTGCACCACGATCCGCATCTCGATCGGGATCGAAGTCCACAACCCCAGTTCCGCGCCCCCCTGGTACAGAAAGCCGAACAGCACCGCCGCCAGCACCACGCCAATCGGATGGTTCCGCCCCATCAGGGCCACCGCGATGCCGATGAAGCCCGCCCCTTCGGACGAGTTCTGCAACAGACGCTCGGCCTCGCCCATCACGTTGTTCACGCTCATCATTCCGGCCAGCCCGCCGGACATCAGCATGGCAACCATGATGATGAAGGTCGGATTGATCCCGGCATAGCGCGCGGCGGGTTCGGACTTGCCGAAGGCGCGGATCTGGTAGCCCAGACGGGTCCGCCACAGGATCGCCCAGACGACCACCGCCATCGCCAAGGCGATGAACAGGGTCACGTTGGCGGGCACCGGCTTGGTGAAGATCAGGTTCAGGCCGGGAATGTCGTTCAGCGCGGGCAGTTTCGCGCCCACCGGGAACCGGGCCGAGGCCGGGTCCATCTGCCCTGCCGGGCGCAGGACATCGACCAGAAGATAGACCAGCAGCGCCGCGGCGATGTAGTTGAACATGATCGTGGTGATCACGATGTGGCTGCCGCGTTTCGCCTGCAGATAGGCCGGGATCGCCGCCCAGGCCGCGCCGAAGACGGCCGCGCCGACGGTTGCGGCGGCAAGCGCAAGGGTCCAGTGCTGCCAGTCCATCGACAGGCAGACCAGCGCCACGCCAAGGGCCCCCAGTTGCGCCTGCCCCTCGCCACCAATGTTGAACAGGCCCGCATGGAAGGCGATGGTCACGGCCAGGCCGGTGAAGATGAAACTGGTCGTGTAATACAGCGTATAGCCCCAGCCATAGGCTGACCCCAGGGCCCCGTCGACCATGACGTTGAACGCCTCGACCGGACTTTGGCCGATGGCCAGCAGCACAAGGGCCGAGATGATCGCGGCCAGCAGCAGCGAGATCAGCGGGACAAGGGCCACATCGGCCCAGCGCGGCAAACGATCCATCACGCGGCCCTCCGTCTGGCACCAGGGAACGCAGGAAGTCCGGACGTACAGGACATGACGGTTACCATGAGCAAGCCTCTCGCAGAGGAACGATTGCCGCTTCCATTCCCGTAAGGTCGAAGGTGAACTCGACGGGACTTTCGTTGAACGGGGTGGCGCGGAACGCGACTTTGGTGCCAGAGGCCAGGTCCTTGAGGAACGGGATCGCGGCACCACCGCTCCAAAGACCAAGGGCCTTGTTGTCGGTTGACCCTTCCGCGTCAAGCTTGGATGCAGCGCGGTCGTCGATCCGGTAGTCGATCACCCCGAAGCCCTGGATATCGCTCAGGAACAGGTCGTTGATCCAAAGATAGAAAACAGTCTTGTTCTCCATGCAGCGGGCATACAGCCTTGCCGGTCCGGCAGGACCAAACTGACCCCGCACGGTGTCGTTGGAATCGAGTGTAAGGACGACGGTCCTTGTGTCATCAAAGGCTGACTTGTCCTCGGTCACCACCCATTTACCCAGGTCCTGCCCTGGCACATCCTCTGATGCGGTTGGCGTTTCGGCGGCACTGTCTGGATCGCCCGCAATCTTCAGCGCGCTGGTGGTCACCGGGCCGCCAATCGTGGTGCAACGCCCCGTTTCCGAAGCAATCTTCGCATCGTCAGACTCGACATCCATGACAAGGCTGGCAGGCGCAAAGCGGAACCTGTAGCCGTCAACCGTCGCGGTGATGAGCCGCCCCTCACCCTGGCCCTCGATCAGTTCGACGGCAGGCCGACCCCCGACCTCCATCGTCTTGGGCGCGTCCAACCCATCGGGGAACCGCATGACGGCGGCGGGCAGCGTGGGAAACGTGCAGGCGAGGATGACCTCGGCATCTGCTGATCCGGCACAGAAAGCGGCCGACAGACAGGCTGCATGCATCAAGGAGCGATGGCCTGTCACGCCGCCTCTCCCTTGCCGGTCATCCCGGCCATCATCATGCCCAGCTCGCGTTCGTCGGTCTTTTCGGGATCGCGGAAGCCCATCAGCTGGCCGTCGAACATCACGGCGATCCGGTCGGACAGGGACATGATCTCGTCCAGCTCGACGCTGACAAGCAGCACCGCCTTGCCCGCATCGCGCAGGGCGACGATCTGTTTGTGGATGAACTCGATCGCGCCGATGTCGACGCCCCGGGTGGGCTGGCCGATCAACAGAAGCTCGGGGTTCTGCTCCATTTCGCGGGCGACGACGATCTTCTGCTGGTTGCCGCCGGAAAAGCTCTTGGCCGGAAGCCAGCAATCAGGCGGGCGGACGTCGAACTTTTCCATCTTGCGCCGCGTGTCGTCGCGCAGCGCTTCGTTGTCCATGAACAGCACGTTTTTCTGGTATTCCGGTTCGTTGAAATAGCCGAAGGCCACGTTCTCCCACGCGCTGAAGTCCAGGATCAGGCCATAGTGGTGCCGGTCCTCGGGGACATGGGCGATCCCGGCGCGACGCCGTGACTGGCCGTCGGACCCCTTGCCGGACAAGGGCAGGTCGGACCCGTTCAGCGTCACGCGACCCGTCGCGCGCATCATCCCGCCCAGCGCGGCCAAAAGCTCGGACTGACCGTTCCCCGCCACGCCTGCGATGCCAAGGATCTCGCCCGCGCGAATCTCGAAACTCACGCCTTTCAGCCGCTCGACCTTGTGTTCGTCGCGCACCCGCAGGTCCTGGACCTGCAGCACCACGGCACCGGGGGTCGCGGGCTTTTTCTCGACCTCCAGCAGGACCTTGCGGCCGACCATCAGCTCGGCCAGCTGTTCGGGGCTGGTCTCGCTGGTCTTGACCGTGGCGACCATCGTGCCGCGCCGCATGACGCTGACATTGTCGGTCGCTTCCATGATCTCGCGCAGCTTGTGGGTGATCAGGATGATCGTCTTGCCCTGGTCTTTCAGGCCCTTGAGGATGCGGAACAGGTGGTCCGCTTCGGCC
The DNA here is from genome assembly GCA_029567145.1 of Pseudomonadota bacterium. Lineage (GTDB taxonomy): Bacteria > Pseudomonadota > Alphaproteobacteria > Rhodobacterales > Rhodobacteraceae > Tabrizicola. The sequence continues at coordinate 17,741 of JAKQLM010000007.1, read as the reverse complement.
GGGGTCAGCACGCCCGTGGGTTCGTCCAGGATCAGGATATCGGCCTGGCGATACAGCGCCTTCAGGATTTCCACCCGCTGCTGGTGGCCGACCGACAGGTCCTCGATGAGGGCATCGGGATCGACGTCCAGTTCGTAGTCGCGGGACAGCCCTTCCAGCACCTTCCGCGCCTTTGACAGCGAGGTGTTTAGCAGCGCGCCATCCTCGGCCCCCAGCACGACGTTTTCCAGCACGGTAAAGTTCTGCACCAGCTTGAAATGCTGGAACACCATGCCGATCCCGGCGCGGATCGCGCTTTGGCTGTCGGGGATCGGTGTCAGCTTGCCGCCGATGAAGATCTCGCCCGCGTCGGCCTTGTAGAACCCGTACAGGATCGACATCAGCGTGGACTTGCCTGCGCCGTTTTCGCCGATGATCCCGTGGATCGTGCCACGCGGAACGGCGATGTTGATGTCCTTGTTCGCCTGCACCGGACCGAAGGCCTTGGAGATGCCCTTCAGTTCAATGGCGAGGGTGCCGTCTGCCATGGTTTCCCCCTGCTTTGCGCCGGATGTGTCCGCTTCTGGTGCGCGGGTTTCTGGGCATCCTTGCGAAAAGTGCCGCGCCATGAACAGGCGCGGCACCGATTTTCCCTGAGCGGGGGCTTAGAACGTCGCCGCCGGGCAGGTGTTGTCGGACATGTAGTCGTGAACCACGATCTCGCCCGACTTGATCTTCTCGGCCGCCGCATCGACCGCCGCCTGCATCTCCGGGGTCACCAGCGACGCGTTGTTTTCGTCCATCGCATAGCCCACGCCCTCGGACTTCAGGTCCAGCACGTTGATGCCGGGGGCAAGGTCCACGCCTTCCTTGAACGCATTGTAGACCGCAACATCGACGCGCTTCAGCATCGAGGTCAGGATCTTGCCGGGGTGCATGCCGTTCTGGTTGCTGTCGACGCCGATCGCCAGGATGCCTTCATCCGCGGCCGCCTGCAGGACACCGACCCCGGTGCCACCCGCCGCCGCATAGATCACGTCCGCGCCCTGCGACTTTTGCCCCTTGGCCAGTTCCGCGCCCTTGACCGGGTCGTTCCACGCCGCCGGAGTGGTGCCGGTCATGTTGAGCACGACCTTTGCTTCCGGGTTCGCGGCGACGACGCCCTGGGCGTAGCCACAGCCAAAGCGGCGGATCAGCGGAATGTCCATGCCGCCGATGAAGCCGACTGTGCCGGTCTTGGACGCAAGGCCCGCCATCATGCCGACAAGGTAGCTGCCTTCATGTTCGGTGAAGACCACCGATTTGACGTTCGGCTGTTCCACGACCATGTCGATGATCGCGAACTTGGTGTCGGGAAAGTCCGGGGCGACGGTGTTCAGCACGTCCCCAAAGGCAAAGCCGGTCATCACGACCGGGTTCGCGCCGGATTCCGCCAGACGGCGCAGGGCCTGCTCGCGCTGGGCTTCGGACTGCATCTCCAGCTCTTTGTAGGTGCCGCCGGTTTCCTTGGCCCACTTCTCGGCGCCGTTGAACGCGGCCTCGTTGAACGACTTGTCGAACTTGCCGCCAAGGTCGAAGATGATCGCAGGTTCCGCCAGCGCAGCGCCAGCGGTCAGCGCCATGGCAGAGGCGCCCAGCAGGGTTTTCATGAAGGTCATCGGATGCTCCCGGTCGGTTGTTGTTGTCCTTGGCACCAGTTTCTGTGCGTCCCGCTTGCGGCAAGACTCGACACTGGCGCTTGGCATGAAGGTGGTCCGGTTCGCGCCAGACGGTCAAGGGTTATTCCGTGGCTTGCCGGGGGAAATTTGACCGTCCGGTCAGGTTGAGCCGTGGTCTGCCGCATCCACCAGCATACGGCGCAGCACCAGTGCATCGACGGCGTCCCCGGCAGAATTGCGGTAATAGCCCCGGCGTCGTCCGGCCGGGCTGAACCCGGCCCGGGCATACAGCGTGCGGGCGGCAAGGTTGTCCTCGGCCACTTCCAGAAACGCTCTGTCGGACCCGCGCAATCGGGCCTGATACAGAAAACGGCTGACCAGCCTGCGCCCCAGACCGCGCTGGCGGGCCTCGGGCGCGACGGCGATGGTCAGAAGCTCGGCTTCGCCCGCGACGGCGCGGCCCAGAAGCAGGCCAGCGTCGCCTTCGACCAGCAGGAAGACCAGGGGATCGGCCAGCAGGGTTTCGAACTCTGCCTCGCTCCATGGGCGCGGGGTCTGGAAGCATCGCGCGTGCAGCGCGGCAAGCGTTGCCGGGGTCACGGCAGGATCACCGGCGGCGGATCGGACGGGGGCGCGGCATCCGCGCCGCGCAGGTAAAACGGGGCGGGGCGGGGCTGGGGGGTCTCAGCCCGGGTTGATCCGATCCGGGCAATCGCCTCGACCAATGGCATCGCAGAGGGCAGAGCTTCGTCCCCCGCTGCTGATCCGGTGACGGCGGTCGCCGCGACGGCACGCGCCGCAAGATGCGCACGCCCGGCTCCCGTCGCAAGAAAAAGCTGCACATAAACCTCGCCGCGCCGGGCGTCCTCGACCACGGTCAGCGGGCGCGGCAGGCCATGGGCCAGCGCCTCCAGCCTGGTGACGCCGACCGCCGGTATCCCCAGCCCCAGCGCCAACCCCCGGGCCGCTGCGACAGCAATCCGCACGCCGGTAAAGTTTCCGGGTCCGGTGCCGACCGCCAAGGCCCTCAGGTCGCCCCAGCCCAGTCCACCTTCGGCCAGCACCTCCTCCAGCAAGGGCATCAGGCGTTCGGCCTGACCCTTGTCCATCGCTTCGTGCCGCAGGATCACGCGGTCGCCGACAAGCAAAGCGGCCGCGCAATGCGCGGCCGAGGTGTCAAAGGCCAGGATCGGCAGCACAGGCTTCAGGCCGCGACGGGCCGCACTTCCAGCACTTCCGGAATGTAATGCCGCAACAGGTTTTCGATCCCCATCTTCAGCGTCAGCGTGCTGGACGGGCACCCGGCGCAAGCGCCCTGCATGTGCAGATAGACCACGCCCCGGTCAAAGCCGTGAAAGGTGATGTCGCCGCCATCCTGCGCCACAGCAGGGCGGACGCGGGTATCCAGCAGTTCCTTGATCTGCCGCACGATGTCGCCGTCTTCGCCGGTGTGTTCGGCATGACCCCCGCCCGAGGCCTCGCCCTCGATCACGGCGGCGCCGGACTGGAAATGCTCCATGATCGCGCCCAGGATCTGCGGCTTGATATGGGGCCAGTCGACATCCTCGGCCTTGGTGACGGTGACGAAATCGGTGCCGAAGAACACGCCGGTGACGCCGCCCGCCGCAAAGATGCGCCGCGCCAGCGGGGATTTCGCCGCAGCCTCCGCGCTGGGGAAGTCGGCGGTGCCAAGCTCCAGCACGGTCTGGCCGGGCAGGAATTTCAGCGTGGCGGGGTTCGGCGTGGATTCGGTCTGGATGAACATCTTGAAGTCTCCGACTGTATCACTCGGATATGCGCCCTTGACCTCTGACTGTCAAGTTTGGAACCTTTCTAAACTTGCGCAAGAGTAGGGTGGGTGAATCACCCACCTTACGCGCAGGTCAGTCCGGCAGGCGGTCCGATCCCCAATAGGCGTACATCTGCTCCAGCGCCGTCATCGGTCGCAGCGGCGGCGCGGGGTCGCGGTTGCGGTGGTCCTGGAAATACGGCTCGACCGGACTGGCGTGCACCGGACTGGCGTACACCGGACTGGCGTGCACCGGGCGCAGCGGAAACGGATGGATAGACATGACATGAGCCTTTCATCGAAGGCTCCTCCCTGTGGCCAACCTAGCCCCTTGTCCTCCCGCACCCAAGCGGCGCCTGTGCATGGCAGCCCTGCGCCGGGCGCAAGGGCCGGGTCACAGGAAGGGCCGGGTCACAGGATCAGCACGATCCCGGCGTAAAGCACCATCCCGCCGATCACGCAGGCCACCGCCAGCGACCCAAGGTCCTTGGCGTCCTTGGCAAAGGCCGACCAGCCGGGTGACAGATGATCGACCAGAACCTCCAGCGCGGTGTTCAGTGCTTCGACCGCGATCAGCAGCAGCCCGAAGGCCAGAAGCCCCAGCATCTCGGCCAGTGACGCACCCAGCACCACGAACAGCACCCCAAGCCCCAGGATCAGCGCGGCCTCTTGCCGAAAGGCGCTTTCCTGTGCCAGCCGCCGCAGTCCGCCCAGCGAATAGCCCGCCGCGGCGAAGAAATGCGCGATCCCGGTCTTGCGCGCGGGCTTTTCCTGCACGCTCATCCGGTGGCCCCCGCGCGGCAGGGTCCGGCCAGGTCCAATGCCGGATCACGCGCCGTCGTGGCCACATCCAGCAGACCCAGCACGGTCGAGAACATGTTGTCGTGGCTCACCGTTTCCCCCGTCCCTTTGGCCAGACAGGCCCCATCCATGCCGAGAGTGGCACGGAACCGGTCCGACATCCAGATCACCATGGGCACATGGGTCTGATACTCGGGCGCCATGAAATAGGGCGTGCCATGCAGGTACATCCCGGCTTCGCCCAGGCTTTCGCCATGGTCCGACACGTAGAACATCGCCGGAACCACCCGGGGTTGCTGGTCCAGCAGGTCGATCACCTGCGTCAGGAAATGGTCGGTGTAGGCGATGGTGTTGTCATAGGCGTTGACGATCTCTTCGGTCGAGCATTCGGTCAGTTCGGGGGTCTTGCAGGCCGGCGTGAACGTCTCACGCTCTGGCGGATAGCGCAGCCAGTAGCTGGGGCCGTGGCTGCCGATCTGGTGCAGCACGATCACGGTGTTGCCGGTGATCGTCGCGGCCTTGTCCTGCAGGTGCTTCAGGAACACCGCGTCGATGCATTCGGGCTGGCAGAAATCCGGCCCGTCCGCGGCCACCATCATCCGCGACGGAATGCGTTTGGCGATGTCCTTGTGGCCGGTGTTGTTGTCCCACCATTCCACGGCAAACCCGGCATGGACCAGCACGTCCAAGAGGTTCTCGTTCGACAGGCCGCCTTCGTAGGAATAGTCGTCCCGCGTCAGGGGCGAGAACATGCAGGGCAGCGAGGTCGCCGTCGCCGTGCCGCAGCTTGACACGTCGGGATAATACAGGATGTCCCGTTCGGACAGTTCGGGGTTCGTGTTCCGCGCATAGCCGCCCAGCGACCAGTTCGCTGCGCGCGCGGTTTCCCCGGCCACGATCACCATCAGCACGGGCTTGTCCGCACCTGCCAGAAACGGGCCGGGTTTCGCGTCGGTACCAGTCGGTTGCAGCACGATCTGCGTCGACTTCAGCATCATCTTGGCATAGCGCAGCGCGCCCGACATCGGGGCAAGCGGCTGGACGGCACCCATCAGCTCCTTGTCGGCGCGCAGGACGGTGGAATAGCCCTTCAGGTTGGTGAACAGAAGCCCGACCACCAGCGCCGCCGACCCCGCCGTGACCAGAGCCCAGACCCCCAGCGCGCGCCAGACTGTCCGCCGCCGGACCTGCACCCACAGGACCGCCGCCGCCGGAAGCACGCCATACAGCCCGACATGCGTCAGGAACTGCGGCGTGATCAGGTGCTTGGATTCCGCCACCGTCGTCGTGACCGCGTTCTGGATCATCTCGCGGTCGATCACGACACCCAGAGTGTCCATGTAGAACGAGGTGATTGCCGCGATCACGATCAGCAGCGCCAGCACCGGCTGTTGCGCCCGCCGCACGGCCAGCAGGGACAGGACCAGCAGCATCAACGCCCAGACCGCAGCGGAAAAGATCAGTGCGGTGACGATCCGACCGTCAAAGATCCGGAACAGGTGGCCCCAGAAGGTGGCGTTGTACAACGCCATCAGCCAGGTGGCGACGATCGCGTTCAACGCAAGAGGAGAGAGGGTCGGGCGACGAAGCGCCGCAGCGGTCTGCGGGGTGGTGGTCATGCAGGCATCCTGAGGGAACTGGGTATGGGCCGTTGCGGCCGTATATGGGGCTGGTACACCAACTTTCAGGGGCTGGCTGTAAGCAGGCGCTTAATCCTTTGGGGCAGCACCCCCGCATGCAGGGCCATGTCGGGCCGTCGGCGGACAATCGCGCAGATGGCGGCACAGGCTGAGGCACGGGCACGGCACGGGCGGTGGCACGGGTCAGGTGATGCTTTCCAGCCGTTCCTTGGACAGATCGCCGGGCACGATGGTGATCGGGATCGGCAGCGTCCCCGAGGTCCGGCTCAGCGCCGTGACCAGCGGCCCCGGTCCCGACTTTTCGTTTCCGGCCCCCAGCACCAGAATGCCGATCTCCGGGTCCTCGGTCACTTGCGCCAGAATCTCGGCCACCGGGTCGCCTTCGCGGATCACAAGTTCGGGGTTCACCCCCTGCTTGTCGCGCATCCATTTGGCAAAGACCTCGAAATGCGCCTCGATCCGTTCGCGCGCTTCGGCGCGCATCAGGTCGGCGATGCCCATCCAGGTCTGAAACTCTTCCGGCGGGACGATCGACAGGATGGTGACCCCGCCCCCGGTGTGTGCCGCACGCAAGGCCGCAAAGCGCATCGCGTTCAGGCATTCGCGGCTGTCGTCCAGCACGACCAGAAATTTCCGCATGACTCTCCCCTTTGGGCGCGCAATATCGCCCGGGGGCCGGGGGGAAGGCAAGCCTTACGCGCGCGCGGCAACTTTCGGGCTGTTCCGGTGCATCAGCGCGCTGCGCACGGCGAACAGCACCATCATTGCCGCCCAAAGCCCGTGGTTGCCGAAGGGCCACAGCACCCCCAGGGCCACGACATAGGCGGCGGCGGCGATCAGCATCAGGCGGCGCATCTCGCGCGTCAAGAGCGCGCCGATATAGATGCCGTCATAGGCCCAGGCCAGCGCGCCGAAAATCGGGGCGGCCACGATCCAGGGCAGGTAAAGCCGCGCCTCGGCCCGGACTTCGGGCGCGGTGGCCATCAGGTCGATCAGCCAGGGCCCGGCCAGCCAGAAGCCCAGACCCAGCACGACGCCGCCCCAGAAGGTCCATATCAGCGCCAGCCTGACCGCCTGCCGGACCTCTTGCGCCGCCCGCGCGCCGATGGCTTGCCCCACCAAAGTCTCGGCGGCGAAGGCAAAGCCGTCCAGCGCATAGGACAGGATGCCCAGGAACTGCAGCAGCACCTGATTCGCCGCCAGCGTGACGTCTCCGTGCCGCGCGCCCAGGAAGACGAAGGCGGTAAAGCACAGTTGCAACGCGACCGACCGGATCATGATGTCGCGGTTCACCGCGAACATGGTCAAAAGCGCCGCCTTGTCCCCCAGCCGCCCCCGCGCTGCCGCCAGCACCGGGCCGAAAGCGTCGCGGCAGAACCACAGCCCAACGGCCAGCCCCGTCCATTCGGCGATCAGCGTGGCCGCCGCCACCCCCGGCACGCCCCAGCCAAGGCCAAGAACAAACCACAGGTCAAGAAGGATGTTCACCCCGTTGATCCACAGCTGCAACAGGAACACCGCCCGCGTCCGTTCAACCCCGATCAGCCAGCCGGTGACCGCGTAAAGCGCGATGGTCGCAGGCGCGCCCCAGATGCGGATCGCCAGATACTGACGCGTCAGCGCCTCCACCTCTGCGCTGGCCGGGGCCAGGGTAAACGCCCCCGCGACAAGCGCCACCTGCAGCGCGATCAGCGCCAGGCCCGCCACCAACCCCACGATCAGCGCGCGAAGCAGCACCGCTGCCCGTTCCGCCCCGTCGCCCGCGCCCTGCGCCTGGGCCGCAAGCCCGCTGGTCCCCATCCGCAGAAAGCCGAACGCCCAATACAGCGTTGCCAGGATCACCGCGCCCAAGCCGACTGCGCCAATCGGAGCCGCCTGTCCCAACTGCCCCACGACGCCCGTATCGACAGCGCCCAGAAGCGGGACCGTGGCGTTCGACAGGACAATCGGCCCCGCGATCCGCCACATCCGGCGATGCGTGACCTCGGTCACTTGGCAGGCTCGGGTGGCGGCATCAGGAAATGCCCGGTCGCCTGGGCGAACAGCCGCGCGCGGTTGTCCTGCCAGGCCTCGACGTGCACACTTGCGTAGCGGCGGCCAAAGCGGTTGACGCGGGCGCGGGCATAGGCGTCGCGCGGCAGGCCGGGGCGCAGGTAGTCGATGGTGAAATCAATCGTCTTCGGCAGCCGCAGCGGGCCTTCAGGCAGCGCTCCCTGCGCTTCGACCCCGTCCCAAAGGCTGCTCCATGACAGCTCGATCATCGCGGCGATTTCCAGAAACCCGGCCGTCGCCCCGCCATGCAGCGCGGGCAGCATCGGGTTGCCGATCAGGCTGTCGCGATAGGGCAGGACCGCCGTCAGCTCATCCCCGCGCCGGTCGAACTGGATTCCCAGAAAGCCGATGTACGGCACCGCATCGACCAGCGCCCGCAACAGGCCCTCGCGCCGCTGCTTGATGACATGAACCGGCTCGGGCCGCTTCATTTCGCCCCCCGGTCCACGGTGAACGCCCCGGTCGCCATGGCCACCGGGCGACCCGTATCCTCGTCCGTCGCCACGGCCCGGACAAAGGCGACCGACCGGGTGACGTGGTGACACTCCGCCCGCGCGCGGATCGTCTGGCCGGGGGTCGCGGGGCGCATGTAGTCGATCCGCAAATCCAGCGTCGCGGTGGAAAACCCCGCCTGCGGATGGCACATCACCGCCGTCCCGCAGGCCGTGTCCATCAGCGCCGACACCGCGCCGCCATGGATCACCCCGGTCAGCGGATCGCCCACCAGCCGCGCATCATAGGGCATCGACAGGCTGGCCCAGCCGTCACCGATCCCGTCCAGCACCATCCCCAGCGCCTGACTGTGCGGCAGGGACTGGATGAACTGGCGGGCGATGCGCAGGCTGTCGGGTGGGGCGTCGGTCATGGGGCCTCTCACCCGGTATCAAACCCGGCGGCACAGGGGAACGCAACCCCCGGCGACACCGTTGCAACACCAGTGCCATTGCGCCTAGGCTGGCCGGAAGGGAGGACTGCGCATGACCGATATCCGCCTCAGCTTCAAGGAGATGTGCGCCAAGTTCGACGTCACGCCCCGCACCTTGCGCTATTACGAATACATCGAGCTTCTGGCCCCCGAAAAGGAAGGCCGCGCCCGGTTCTACGGCCCGCGTGAGGTAGCGCGGATGAAGCTGATCCTGCGCGGCCGCCGCTTCGGCTTCAGCCTGGAGGAAATCCGCCAGTGGCTCTTGATCTATGGCAAGAAGGGCGAACGCCCGCAGCTTCAGGCCTGGCTTGACCTTGCCGACCGCCAACTTCAGGCGCTGGACCAGCAACGCGCGGAACTGGAGACCAGCATCGCCGACCTGCGCGCCCTGCGCGAAACGGCGGTGGAAGAGATGGGAAAACTGCCCGACGCCTGACACGCGCCCCCGGAGTTTTTGAAAACTCCGGTCCGATTTCTTTGAAGAAATCGGCGCGTGACGCCGGTCAAAGCCCCGCTTCCAGCCGGTCGACCAGCCGCCCCAGCATCGCCTGACACAGGTCCATCTGTTCGACGCTGACGAACTCGTCCGGCTTGTGCCCCTGCGCCATCGACCCCGGCCCGCAGATCACCGTGGGAATCCCCAGCCGCTGATCGAACAGCCCGCCTTCAGTTCCGAACGCGACCTTGATCGTGCCGTTCGCGCCAGTCAGGCCCTTGACGAAATTCACCACTCCGGCATCCGGCGGGGTGCCAAGACCGGGATAGTCCCACAACCGTTCCACCCGGATCGCCGCTTCGGGAAACTCGGCCCGCAGCGGGGCGATGATCGCCTCGGCCTCAGCCTCCAGCCGCCGGATCAGACCCGCCACGTCCTCACCCGCCAAGGACCGGATTTCAAAGTCCATCATGGCATGGTTCGGCACGATGTTGACCTGCACCCCGCCCGACATCTTGCCGACATGCAGCGTGGTATAGGGCACGTCATAATCGCCGTCCTGCAACCCGGTCGCGGCGACCTCGGCCTGCAACCGGCGCACCGCATTCAGGAAATCCGCCGCCAGATGCAACGCATTCAGCGCCAGGGGGGCCAGGGCCGAGTGCCCCTCGCGCCCGATGCACGTCGCCCGCAGCGCGACCTTGCCCTTGTGGCCAGTGGCGACCTGCATCGCCGTCGGTTCCCCCACGATGCAAAAGCGCGGCTTGACCGGGGCCAGTGCCAGCATGTCGATCAGACTGCGCACGCCCATGCAGCCGATCTCCTCATCATAGGACAGCGCCAGATGCAGCGGAACCTTCAGCGGCCGCCGGGCCGCATTCAGCATCGCGGCGATGGCACAGGCGACAAAGCCCTTCATGTCCGCCGTCCCGCGCCCATAGTAGCGGCCTTCGGATTCGGTCAGCGCAAAGGGTGGTTTCGTCCAGGCCTGCCCCTCGACCGGGACGACGTCGGTATGGCCCGACAGCATCACGCCCCCCTCGCCGGGGCCGGTGGTGGCGTACAGGTTCGCCTTGCCGCCCGTGGCATCGGGAACCAGGGTCACGGCAACGCCTGCAGCCTCCAGCAGGTCCCGGACATAGTGCATCAACGCGATGTTGGGGTTTGCGCTGATCGTGTCAAAGGCCACCAGCCGGTCCAGTATGTCGCGCATGTCGCCCTCCCGTTTTCCCCCTGCTAGCGCGAAACGCCAGGGGCCGAAAGGTTTTGCCGACTTGTGGCTGCGCTCCGGCTTTGCCACAGTCGTCCCGAGTGTTGCGAAAGCCCAAGATGCCCCGCCTTCTGACCCCCGGCCTTCTGACGAACCGCCGCCTGACCCTTTGCCTTGCCCTCCTGGCCGCCCCCGCCCTGGCGCAAGAGCCGAACCTGTCGGCCGATCCGCACGGCACGGCAGGCAGCGCCGCGCAACTGGTGCTGGCGCAGCGGGCCTATGACCACGCCCTCCGCGCGGGCGAGGTGCTGCCCCTGCTGTCGGCGATCCGCCTGGCGCGCGGTGTCACGTTGCGCCCGGCAACGGGGTGGGAAAAGACCGCGCCCGACGCTGCCCCCGAAACGCCGACGGCCCCCGCGCGTCACGATCCAGCCAGCATCGCCGCGCTGGACATCGCCCGCAACCTGGCGGGCGAGGACCCCGACCTGCAGGACCTGGTCTACGACCTTGACGCGCAGCTGGACCGCGGGCGGACGCAAACAGCGGTCGAAGCCCGGTCCGACCTTGCCCCGGGACAGACCGACCAGTGGACCCTGCCCCTGTTCGGCGAGGTCGCTTCCGAGCTTGCCCTGATCGGGGACGGCGGGGCGGCCCTGGCGCTGATGGTGGTGGACGAGGCCGGGACCCTGGTCTGCGCCCATCCCGCCAGCCGCGAACCCGTCCTGTGTCGTCTGACCCCGGCCCGCAACGGGTTCTTCGTGGTCAGCGTCCACAATCCCGGCGCGACGGCGGCAAGCTATCGGCTGATCGGAAACTGATGCAGGTGACGGAATTTGTCACGGCGTCCCATCTTCTCAAACGCCTTGCAGCCTGCGACTATGCCAGCATCCCGCCCCGACCCGGGACGGCCAACTCATAGGACCAGACATGAAGCTGAAAGCCCTTTCCCTAGCGCTTGCCACGACGGCCCTGGCCGCGCTGACCCTTCCCGTCCTGGCGCAGGACAAGACCGGGACCAATGCGGGCGTCACCGCTGAAGGTGCCACTCCGGGCGGGGCCGCGACGATGGGCCTGGCGCAGGACCTGTATGCCGTGGGCCTGGCCCAGGGCGACGCGGTGACCGTGCTGGCCGCCGCCAAGCTGGCCGCCTCGGTCGAGGTGGCGACCGCCGAACCCGCCGCGCTGGATGCGGCCAAGGTCACCGTGACCGACGACCAGGCCACGTTCCGCGCCAAGAAGGCCGCGCCCGCCGCCCCGGCCGCCCCCGCGCCGATGATGAACGATGGCACCCCGCGCGCGGCGTCCAAGGTCACGCTCTTCAGCGCCACCTCGGACGAGGAAGGCGCCGCCGAAGCCCCCGTGACCGCCGAAGCGATGTTCGCCAAGGCCGCCGAACTGGCCGCCGATGACGAAGCCCTGCTGGGCCTGATCGAAGACGCGCAGGCCGAAGGCTCACGCGGGCGGATCGGCGGCGCGGTGCAATGGCTGTCGCGCCTGCCTGCCGGGATGACGGATGTCTGGGAAGTGCCGTTCTACGGCAACTCCTATGCCGAAGTGGCGATCGTCGGCGATGGCGACGCGAACCTGGACGTGGCGGTGACGGACGAAAACGGCAACGTGATCTGCTACGACGTCAGCTGGTCGGACAAGCTTTACTGCGACTGGACCCCGTCCTGGGACGGCTATTTCTACGTCACAGTGCAGAACATGGGCGGCTCGCGGAACAGCTACTACCTGATGACGAACTGATCCCGGCCCAACGGCAGACCGGACGGCCCGTAGCGAAAGCTGCGGGCCGTTTTTCGTCCGGGCACATCCGGGGCCGGGCCGGGTGTCAGATTGGGCGCTGCCGCGCAAGCCTTTTGCCCGGCAGCCGGCCGTCCCGTGGCAGGCGTCGGCGGATGGGGGTTTCACCCCCAAACCCCCGAGAGTATTTGGCAAAGAGCATGTGCGTTTGCTTTTTCCCAAATACTCCGGGGAGCTCGAGGGGCAGCGCCCCTCGTCCTTCGAGGAGGAGGCGAAGCCCGACGACGAGACAAAAGGTCTTCGCGCGCCAGCGCTCTGTTCGAAAGCCGCCCGATCCATGCGAAAGGCCCCGGGGGTGCCTCCGGGGCCTTGACGCATAGTCGTCGGCCGTCACGGGTTTGACGCGATCACTTCGTTCAGCCAGGGTACGAACTTCGAGATGTTGGTGTAGGCCGAGAACAGCGCCGTTTCCTCGCAGCCGCGGCCTGTCTGGGCGCTCAGGCCCCAGCTGACGATCCCGGCCTGGATGTAGCGGCCATCCTCCAGCGGCACCACCAGCGGCCCGCCAGAATCGCCGTTGCACGAGGTCTTGCCGCCTTCGAACGTGCCCGAGCAGATCATGTTCTCGCTGACCGGCTTGGGCGCGCGGGCGATCAGTTCGTCCCACAGCGCATAGGCGTCCTGTTCCGCCAGCCCCAGCGTCTGCACCGCATAGCTGAAGCCGCCGGCCGCATCCTCGGCCCGCGCTTCCATCATCGCGTTGTTGCACAGGTCGCGGTCCAGCACCTGGATTTCCGCCTGCCGCAGGTCGGGCGAGGGGCGCGCGCCTTCCTGCAGGCCCCAGCCGGTGACGATGGTGGTCACGCCCTGCTGGTTCAGAAGGTCGCCATATTCGGCATCCGGCACCTCGACCGTCTGGAAGGGCACCTGCGGTGCGCGGGACAGCTTGATCAGCGCGATGTCGAAATCGAACTGCGTGCCGGAATAGGACGGGTGCTTGAAGATCGCCTCGACCGGGATCAGGTCGCCCTGGCCCGGCTGCAGATGGTTGGTCCCGACCAGGATCGACACTTCCTGCGGCCAGAGGTCGGCGACGGTCCCGTCCTGTTGCGGCATGTGCACGCAATGCGCCGCCGTCAGCACCCAGGTGTCCATCACCATCGACCCGCCGCAGAACTGCGCATCGCTGCTGACTGGGGCGCCGCCGACCAGAAGCGCCACCTGCCAGGGCCAGGCCCCTTCCGCCGCGACTTCGCCGCCGATCACCTTGGCTCCTGCCCCGTCTGCCGCCTTTCCCCGGTCGGCCTTGGCCCCCGACCGGGCATATTCGAACGGCGAGGCGGTCACCGTTGCGGGGGTGACAAAGCCCGGTTCCTCTTCTGCCAGGGCAATCGAGGTTGCCAAGGTCAGCGGCAGGGTCAGCGCGACAGCGGCGGCGGGCAAGCGGAACGTCATGTCAATTCTCCATGGCAGTCGCGGGGTCAAAACCCCCGGGTTTCAGGCGAACCAGCTGACGCAGCATCGTCAGCGGGGCGGGTTTCAAGCTGAAGCCGCGCTGGGCGGTGTCATCCTCGTCCAGCCGGGCATCCAGCCAGTCGGTCATCGGATCGGTCCCCGCAGTCATGTCGCGGGTGCGCTCGGGGCTGGCCAGACGGGTCAGGTCCACGCGCGGCGCGTCCGGGTCGGCGGGCACGGCCAGCACCCAGATTTCCTCCAGCCCGGCCACGCTGCCTTCGACGATCTGCATGCCCACCTCGGCAGTTTCGCCGGGGGCCAGGCGGTTCGACAGGTTCTGGAACGGCCAGATCGGCTGCACCTCGAACCCTGTGGTCAGATACAGGACCGACACATCCTGCGCCTTGCCGCCGGTGTTGGTGATCGTCAGCCAGATCTGGTCGCAGGGGGAAATGCCGGTCGCCGGGTCGTGCGGTTCGGGCGGCTTGACCGCGCCGCAGCCGCCATCGGCCGCGCGGCGGTCCACCGTCATGGTCAGCGGCGGGGCACTGGTCAGCCCGCGCCCCGTGGCCCCGGCCAGCACCTCGCGCAGGCGCAGGCCATGCGCGGCCTGTTCCAGCACGCGGGCGACGGCATCGGGCGCGGTTTCGCCCGCGTCGGGCGTGATGCGCGGGGTAGAGCCCGGGCCCTGGGGGTCCAGCACGCCGTCAGCCCCGGCCAGCGCCACCACACCGCCGGTCAGGATCGGCACCAGATCCGGGGACGGCCCACCCTGCGGCAAGGCATCGGTCCAGGCAGAGTAGTCAAGCCCGTCCGCAGGATCGGCGCGGACCGGGTCGGCCAGCACCAGCGGCGCGGGGGGCGGGGTGCTGACCAGTTCCGCCCAGGCCGCACCTTCCGGAAGCGCGGCATCAAAGCTGGCGTCACGGGCGGTCACCTCGGCCAGGGTGAGGATGCCCAAGGGCTCTCCGCCGGCCGGATCGGCAAAGACGGCAACCTCGGCCCCCTTGGCCAGGCCCTGCAACAGCCCGCCTGCCAGCATGCCACCGTCGATGGGCAGCCGCAGCCCCGCCGTTCCGGTCCCGAACACGGGTTCGTCCAGCATCGGCCCTTCGCCCTCGGGCATCTGCCGGGCCGGGCCTTGCACCATCGCCTCGGTCGTGGCGGCCAGCACTTGCGCCCAACTGGCATTGGGCGCGTCGCGCAGGGTCTGGGTCAGGCGCAAGGTGAACTCGCCCTGCCAGATGGTGCCATCGGCAAGCCGGTATTCGAACGAGCGCTGGTCGGACTGCGAGGAATACAGGAACACGAAATCGCCAGTCAGCGGCGGGGCGGGGTTGCCTGCGACCGGTTGGACGTCGTCGGGAATGCCCAGCAGGGCATCGTCGATCACCCGCGCGACGCCCTGCCCACCCAAGGCACGAAAGCCGGTGGCGGAATGGCAGGCGTCGATCAGGCCCACGACCTTGACGCCCCGCGACAGCGCCTCTTGCGCCCAGGCCTGCAACTCATCGTCCAGGATTGCGTTTTCGACGGCGCCGATCGCGCCCTTCCAGCCAGCGGCATCGGCGGGCAAAAGGATCTCGTCATAGCCGCCACCTTCATCGCCCGACATGTCCGGGGCCTGCGCCCCGTGGCCCGAAAAGTAGAACACCAGCGTATCGCCAGGGGCCGAGGCATTGCTGGCCGCGCGCATCGCCGCAAGGATCACCTCGCGCGTCGGCGGGTTGGTCGTCACGCCGTCCGGCAGCCCGCTGGGGTCGGTTGACAGGACGGCCATCAGGTCGGGGTCCACCCCGCGCAGGGCCAGCGTTTCGGCCATCAGGCGCACGTCGTTGGCGGGGCCTTTCAGGTCGGCGTCCAGCGTCAGATAGTCGCCGACGCCAACCAGGACCGCGCGCACTTCGGCGGCGGCCGGAGCGGTCAGCGCGACAGAACCAAGAAGACAGGCAAGCAGGGTCCGCATCATGCGCCCAAGATATCGAGGCTTGTGAATGGAACAAGCCCGCTTGGCCGCATGACCGGATTTGTCATGCCCGTCGGTCAGTTGCCGACCGGCACCACCCGCCGCCCGCCCGCCGCGATGCCGTCCTGGATGCGGCTGTCCACGTCGTTGCCCTCCAGCGAGGCGAGAAAGCCGTTGAACTCGGGCGTCAGGCGGGTGGCCATGCGACCGGCGGCGATCACCTTGTCGACCTGATCGGTGTCCAGCTTCAGCCGGGTCGGGACCTGGTTCATCTCGTCGCGCATGTCGGCGGGCAGGCTGGCGAAACTTGCCTCGCCGACGAACAGCTTGACGTCCTTGCAGTCCCAGCCCGCGGTCGAGCCGCGCAGCCGCCGCACCTCTGACAAGGGCAGCGCACAGCGCCATTCGATCAGCTCGCTCTCCCACAGCCGCAATTCGCCGCGCATGCTGTCGTAGCCGGACCGGCTGGCCGCAGCCATCGCGCTGCTGGCAATCGACATCGCCAGGTTCACCCCGCCCGGCCCCGCGACCTTTTGCGTCCAGTCGTAATCCTCTTCGACCCCCGCATTCGCAACCAGGAACAGCATCCGCTTCAGCTTGACCGCCTCTTCCGGCGTCAGAGGGGCGAACGGCACCTGCGCCCGCGCGCGTTCGACCGCAAGGCCCGTGGTCCCGAAGTTGTCGGTGATCCCGCCATCCAAGAGTTTGACGAACTTCACCTCCTCGGGGTTCGTGTAGCTTTCCAGCGCCCGCGCATGGGCGCGCATCGCTGCCGTCGCCTCGGGGTTATAGCGCGCCGCCGTCAGCCAGTCGGGTTCGCGGTAGTCGCACTTGCCCTGATGCGCCTCCAGCACGATGGGCGTGAACACCAGCGGAAACGCCGCCGATGCCGCAACCGCCTCGGACAGTCGCACCTTCGACAGGTCGGAACACAGCGCGTCAAACGTCTCGGGCGAAAACAGGAACGGCGTGTTGTTCGCCATGTCGGTCGCGTTGATCCAGGTCTTGATCCGCGACCGCTGGCGCAGGTCACCAAAGGTCGCGCCCCGGAACAGCACGTCGTCCAGATAGCGCCCGAACGTGTCGCGCCCGTTCACCCCCCCCGCCACGCCCTTGAGGATCGTCAAGGGATTGAACCCCGAGGTGACCATATAGGCCTCGCCATCGGTCACCAGAAACCGCTCGCGGAAGCCTGTCAGCCCCTCCGGCCCGTTCAGCCCGAACTGCGCCGCCATGATCGACCCGCCGGACACGCCGGACACCAGCCGCACCTGATCCAGCAGACCGTTCGGCGTCCCTGTTTCGACCCCGGCCGCGCGCAGTTCCTCCAGCATCCCGTAGGCAAAACTGGTCGCCCGGAAGCCCCCGCCCGAAAACGCCAGCCCGATATACAATTCGCCGTCGCCGACCGTTACCGGATCGACCAAGGCAAGATTTTCCCCCTGCAGCGGCTGGTTCCGGGGCTGGTTCCACGGCGCGCAGCCAAGCAGCAACAGCAGGGGCAGAAGGGCGCGACGCATACGGGAACCGGAATGACTGATCATTCCGATTGCTGAAGCCTTGGCCACTGGATTTCAAGCACGAATCCACCCGTCCCCGCCGGCATCACCATCCGCGCGCCGTGCCGCGCCGCAATCGCCCGCACCAGCGCCAGCCCCAGCCCGTGCCCCTTGATGCCCCGGTCCCGCTCGGCGCGGGTAAAGCGTTCAAAGGCCTCGGCCTTCAGGTCCTCGGGCAGGCCCGGCCCGGTGTCCAGCACCCGCATCAGATGCCGGTCGCCCGATGGCTCCAGCGTCAGGGTCACCCGGTCGCCTGCCGCGCAATACTTGATCGCGTTGTCCAGCAGGTTCGACAAGACCTGCGCGATCAGGTTCCGGTCGCCCAGCACGCGCAGCCCCGGCGCAATTGCCGCATCGGGGATCAGCCCCTTGTCCTCGGCCAAGGGCTCGTACAGCTCCCACACCTCGGCGCAGACCGCCGACAGGTCCACCGGCACAAGGCCCCCGCCGGTGCCCTGGTCCGCCTCGGCCCGGCTGATGTCCAGCAGCGAATCGAACATCCGGATCGCCTGCCGCATCTCGGCC
>JAKQLM010000815.1 GCA_029567145.1 Pseudomonadota bacterium | reverse complement strand
CTGCCCGAGCCGTTCTTGATCACCGTCGCCACGCCCGTCACCTTGACCAGCGCCGCGACCAGATTGGTCAGCGCCGCTTCGGCCCAGGCGGCGTTCGGCTGCACGACCGCCACATCGCCGAACCGATCGATGATGACGCCGGGCAATCCGTCCGGCTCGGCGTGGACCAGCCGGTAGAACGGCGCATCGAACAGGCGTGCGCGCAGCGCCAGCGCCCGGGCCAGGCGGGTCTCGAACCAGGTCTGGTCGATCACCGCGGCAGGATCGCGGTCCAGCATCCGGGCGATGATCTTTGACCGGGTGTTGACGGTGACCAGCCCCAGAACCCGCCGCTCGCCATCCTCCAGCACCGCCAACGCCCCCGGCGGCAAGGCCTGAGTGCGGCGGTCGGTCACCAGTTCGTCGGCATAGACCCAAGGAAACCCATGGCGCAGCGCGCGGGCTTCGGCCTTCGGCTTCAGGCGGACGATCGGCAGGCTGGTCGGTTCGGTCATGGCGGGCCCCTTGCTTGACCCCCCTTAGGTCACGCCTTCGGTCCAGCGCAAGCCCCGAGCGTGCTGGCAGGCACGCCCGGGGTCTGTCTTCAGCGGCGGATCAGTCGGCCTGGGCCAGCTGATAGGCCGCAGCGCGGTCAAGGCTGGGCACGGACCGGGCATCGGCAGTCGCCCCCTGCGGGGCGGCAAGAACCATTGCAGCGGCAAGCGCCCCGGCAACGACGGCAGCGATCAGGACAGTCTTGTTCATGGTGGGTCACTCCTCCAGTGGCAGACGTGTCGGACTTGATGCACGCCAAGTTTGTCTGCATCTTGGCCCCATGCGGCGCGGGCCGGACCGTTCCAAGGCATTCCTGTGCCGAAATCATCCTGAGGCTGCAGCCTGCGCCGAATACTCTGCCACCAGCTGCATCCAGCGGCGAGAATGGCTTGTTAGCGCTAACAATTGATGTTAGAGAAGACCAAGCACCTTTCCTGATCGAGGCCCTCATGTCGCTGCACCCCACCCTTGTCCGCGTCACCGACCGCATCCGTGCCAGGTCCGAAGCGACGCGCGGCCTGTATCTGGATCGGATGGCCCAGGCGGTCGCCAACGGCCCGGTCCGCGCGCATCTGTCCTGCGGCAACCAGGCGCATGCCTATGCCGCGATGGGACCGGACAAGACGGCGCTGGCAGAAACCAAGGTGGCGAACCTTGGGATCGTCACCGCCTACAACGACATGCTGTCCGCGCACCAGCCGTTCGAGCGTTACCCCGACCTGATCCGCGCAGCGGCGACAAAGGCCGGTGTCACGGTGCAGGTCGCGGGCGGGGTGCCGGCGATGTGCGACGGCGTCACGCAAGGCCAGCCGGGGATGGAGCTGTCGCTTTTCTCGCGCGACGTAATCGCGCTGGCGGCGGGGGTGGCGCTGTCGCACAACTGCTTTGATGCGGCGCTGTATCTGGGGGTCTGCGACAAGATCGTGCCCGGCCTGATCATGGCGGCGGCGACCTTTGGCCATATCCCGGCAGTCTTCGTCCCGGCAGGCCCGATGACCAGCGGCATCGCCAACGACGAGAAATCCCGCGTCCGCAACGCCTATGCCGAAGGCAAGGCGACCCGCGAGGATCTGATGGCCGCCGAAATGGCCAGCTATCACGGGCCGGGCACCTGCACCTTCTATGGCACGGCGAACACCAACCAGATGCTGATGGAGTTCATGGGCCTGCACCTGCCCGGCACCAGTTTCGTGAACCCCGGCACCCCCTTGCGCGACGCTCTGACCGTGGCGGCGGTGGAACGGGCGGCGGCGATCACCGCGCTTGGCAACGACTTCCGACCGGCAGGCGAGATTCTGGACGAACGCGCCTATGTCAACGGCATCGTCGGGCTGATGGCAACGGGCGGATCGACCAACCTGGTCCTGCACCTGCCCGCGATGGCCCGCGCGTCCGGCGTGATCCTCGACCTGCAGGACTTTGCCGACCTGTCGGATGCCGTGCCGCTGATGGCCAAGGTCTATCCGAACGGTCTGGCCGACGTGAACCACTTCCACGCGGCTGGGGGGCTGCAGTTCCTGATCGGGCAGCTTCTGGATGCGGGCCTCTTGCACCCCGACGCCAAGACAGTGTCCGGCGACGGGCTTGCCGCCTATCGGCAGGAACCGATGCTGGACGCCGGTCGCCTGACCTGGCGCGACGGGCCGACCGCCAGCCTGAACGACAGGATCGTCCGCCCCGCCAGCGACCCCTTCGCGACGCAGGGCGGGCTGAAACAGCTGACCGGGAACCTGGGGCGCGGGGTGATCAAGGTCTCGGCCGTCGCCCCCGAGCGGCATGTGATCGAAGCCCCCGCCCGCATCTTCCACAGCCAGGACGCCGTGAAGGCCGCCTTCAAGGCGGGCGAGTTCACCAGCGACACCATCGTCGTCGTGCGCTTTCAGGGGCCGCAGGCGAACGGGATGCCGGAACTGCATTCGCTGACGCCCACGCTGTCGGTGCTGCAGGACCGGGGGCTGAAGGTCGCGCTGGTCACCGATGGCCGGATGTCGGGGGCCAGCGGCAAGGTCCCGGCGGCGATCCACGTCTCGCCCGAAGCGGCGGCCGGCGGCCCGCTGGCCCGCTTGCGCGACGGCGACATCGTGCGGCTGGACGCAGTGTCAGGGACACTGACCGTGCTTGCGCCCGACTTCGACACCCGCACGCCAGTCAGCGCGGACCTGTCGGGCAACGAACATGGGCTGGGCCGTGAGCTTTTCGCCGCTTTTCCCGCAATGTCGGCTCTGCCGATACGGGGGCTGCGCTGATCCTGTGACCAGAGAGCGCCCTTCGCCTGACCTGCGCCTCCGGCGGGGATATTTTAACCAGAATGAAAGGTTCAGGGATCAGAGTGGACCAACGGTACAGGCGGGGACGCCGATGACCGTCCAGTGTGAAAGGCCCCCTGTCTCCCCCCGCGAAATCGGGCCCGAGGCGGAGGGTCAGCCCTCCCCTTCCCTTGCGCTTTCATTCTGGCCCAAATATCCCCGCCGGAGGCTCCCACACCAGCCGCATCCCCGCCGCCGGGGCCCAAAGGAGCCGACATGACACCCGCCCAGCAATCCCTTGAAGCCGCCGAAATCTGCCGCCTTGCCCCCGTGGTCCCGGTCCTGGTGATTGACGATCCGGCCCATGCCGCGCCCCTGGCGCAGGCCTTGGTCGCGGGCGGCCTGCCTGCGTTGGAGGTGACCTTGCGCACGCCTTGCGCGCTGGACGCGATCCGCGCCATGGCCGACGTGCCGGGGGGTGTTGTCGGGGCAGGCACGCTTCTGACCCCCGCCGACGTCAAGGCCGCCAAGGCGGCGGGCGCAAAGTTCGGCGTCTCGCCCGGGGCGACCGACCGGATCATCGCCGCCTGCGAGGATGAGGGCCTGCCGCTTCTGCCCGGTGCCGCCACCGCGACCGAGATCATGTTGCTTCTGGAAAAGGGCTTTACCGTGCAAAAGTTCTTTCCGGCCGAACAGGCGGGCGGGGCGGCCTATCTCAAATCCATCGGCTCGCCGATCCCGCAGGTCAGCTTCTGCCCGACCGGGGGCATCAGCCTGAAACTTGCGCCGGATTATCTTGGGCTGAAGAACATCCTGTGTGTCGGCGGCAGCTGGGTCGCGCCCAAGGACGCGATGGCCAAGGGCGACTGGGCCGCGATCACCAGGCTGGCGCGCGAAGCGGCCGCCCTGCCCCGCAGCAGCTAGGGGGTCAGGGCCTGGCGGCCGGTGCGGCCCCCCCGGCGACGGGGGGGCTCGGGGTCGGTCAGGGCCTGGCTCAGCACCGTGCTCATCGGGTGGTCCGGTTCGGCCACGGCGTACGTGGCGATCAGCACCCGCACCGCATCGGGGACCGACCGTCCGACCGGGATCGACAGCGCCCAGTCCATGAAGATCGACCGGCATTCGCCGCCGGTGATCCCGTCGATCCGGTAGCTTTCGCGCACCAGTCCCTTCGGGTCTGCCTCAGCCAGATCCATCGCCCGTCTCCCCATCCGCCGTCCCCATCAGCCGCGCGACCGCCGCTGTCGCTGCCTGCTGCGCATCGGCCAGCCGGGATTGAAGGTCCGGCGCCGATGCAGCCCCCGTCTCGCGCAGGATGAACGCCCGGGCCCCTTCGCCCAGACGGTCCAGATCCAGCGCCTCGTCCGACAAGAGCCGCGCCGCCGCGTGCAGCCGCCATTGCAGCCTGTAGGCGGACAGAAGCGCCTGCGCGTCCGAATCCGGCATTCTTCCACCCGCGCCCGCCGCGATCTGCCGTTCGACGCCGCGCGCGGGACTGCCCGCAAGCAGCGCCAGGGTCTGCGCCGCAAGCTCGATGTCCATGATCCGCCCCGGCCCGTTCTTTGCGTCCCAGGCACCTTGCGCCGGTTTCGCCCCTTGCAAGCGCGCGCGCATCTCGGCCACATCGCCGCGCACGCCCGGGCCCCGGCCCTTGGCCGCCAGCAGGTCCCGCCGGAACGCCTCGACCGCGCCGCCCAGCGCGGGATTGCCCGCCAGCATCCGCGCCCGGGTCAGCGCCAGATGTTCCCAGGTCCAGGCCTCGGTCTCCTGATAGGTGGTGAAGCTGTCCAGCCCCGTTGCCACCGGCCCCGCCCGCCCCGAGGGGCGCAGCCGCATGTCGACCTCGTAAAGCCGGCCCTCAGGCATCTGCGCGGTCAGCGCGGTGACCACCCCTTGCGTCAGCCGCGCGTAATAGGGCCGCGTCGCCAGGGGGCGCGGGCCATCCGACATCTCGACCCCCTGGGCGTCGTAGATCACGATCAGGTCCAGGTCCGAGCCCGCATTCAGCCGCGCCGCGCCGACCGAGCCCATGCCGATCATCACCGCGCCCCGGCCCGGCATCGCCCCGTGCTTCAGCGCAAAATCCGCCGTCGCCTCGTCCCAGATCACCCCGACCACCGCCTCGGCAAGGTCGGAATACTGCTTGCCGGCCTCGAACCCGTCGATCAGCCCGCGCAGGTGGTGGACCCCGATGCGGAAGTGCCATTCCTTCATCCAGCGCCGCGCCCCGTCCAGCCGCGCCTCGTAATCCCCGGCCAGCGCCAGCCGCGCGGCCAGTTCGGCGCGCAACGCCCCCATCCCCGGCCAGTCGCCCCAGAAACTGCCGCCGATCACCCCGTCCAGCACGGCCGCGTTGCGCGACAGATAGCGCGCCAGGGCCGGGGCCGAACCGGCGATGTCCACGATCAGCTCGATCAACGTCGGGTTCGCCTCGAACAGCGCAAAGATCTGCACCCCGGCAGGCAGACCCGCCAGAAACCCGTCCAGCGCCACCAGCGCCTCGTCCGGGTTCGCCGTCCGCGCCAGTTCCTTCAGCAGCCGTGGCCTGAGGCGCCGAAAGATCGCCTGCGCCCGGTCCGAGCGCAGCGCGGGATAGCTTTCCCAACCCTTCGTGATCTCGCGCGCCTTGTCCGACAGGTCGGGACCCTCTTCGACCTCGGCAGGCGAGAAGAACCCCTCGGTCAGCCGGTCGGTGCAGTTCAGCCGGTCCAGAAGATCGCGGCGAAACGCGGTCTCGGTCTGGCCGCAAAAGGCCGCGATCCGGGCGACCCCCTCGGCGCTGGCCGGCATGGAATGGGTCTGGGCGTCGTTCACCATCTGCAGCCGGTGTTCCACCTCGCGGTGCGCGCGGTAAAGCCCGGTCAGCTCGTCCGCCACGTCTGGCGGAACCCACCCCTTCGCCGCCAGCGCCGAAAGGCCGCCAAGCGTGGTCCGGTCGCGCAAGGACGGATCACGACCCCCGGCGATCAGTTGCCGGGTCTGGGTGAAGAACTCGATCTCGCGGATGCCGCCCGCGCCCAGCTTCATGTTGTGCCCCTCGACGCTGATCGGCCCGCGCAATCCCCGATGCTCGCGGATGCGCAGCCGCATGTCATGGGCATCCTGGATCGCGACGAAATCCAGATGCTTGCGCCAGACGAACGGGGTGAGGGTTTTCAGGAACCGCTCGCCCGCCGCCAGGTCGCCACCGCAGGGCCGCGCCTTGATATAGGCGGCGCGCTCCCAGGTCCGGCCCTCGGCCTCGTAATAGGCTTCGGCGGCGGCCATCGACAGGCAGACCGGGGTGACACTGGCATCGGGGCGCAGCCGCAGGTCGCTGCGGAAGACGTAGCCATCGGTCACGTCGGACAGGATCGCCGTCATCCGCCGCGCGACCTTGATGAAGCTGGCGCGCGCCTCCTGCTCCTCACCCGGATAGCGGGTCTCGTCAAACAGGCAGATCAGGTCGATGTCCGAGGAGTAGTTCAACTCCCCCGCCCCCATCTTGCTCATGGCCAGCGCCACCATGCCGCCCGCCGTCGCGGCGTCGTCCGGCCCGGCGCCTGGCAGGCGGCCCCGGCGGATTTCCTCGGCGACAAGGGCAGTCAGCGACAGATGCACCGCCCGGTCTGCCAGCCCGGTCAAGGCGCCCGTCACCGCCTCCAGCGGCCAGACGCCGCCCAGATCACACAGCGCCGCCAGAAGCGCCACCCGCCGCTTGGCCTGCCGCAGGGCCAGCGGCAGCGCGTCCGCCGCAAGCCCTTCGCAGCCCGCCAGCACAACCGCCAGCGCCGCCTCGGGGTCGGCCACCGCCTCGGGCAGCCAGTCGGCCTCGCGCAGCATCAGGCCACGCAGATAGGGGCTGCATCCGGCGGTCGCGGCCAGAAGCCCGGAAATTTCGGGATTAAACCCCGGCAGGCCCGCCCGCACATCAGCGGCGGCGGCTGGGTCAAAGGGGATCGGCTGGCGGGTGATGCGGGCGACAAGGGTCATGGCCGGACTGTGCGGCGCGCAAGCCCCCCGGTCAACCGGTCCCCTGACAAAGCCAATGCTCTTTTCCAAATACTCCCGGGGGTTTGGGGGTGGAACCCCCCTCCCGAGGAGGAGGGCGCAAGCCCCGACGACGAGACAAATGGTCTTCGCGCGGCACGCGCTCGACTTCGTGATCCCGGCGGGTCTTGACCGATCATGTGAAATATCTTCACATAGCCCTTGAACCGCGGCCCCGCACAGCGCATCTTCCCTCATGTGAAAGACATTCACATCAACTGGAGACCCGCCATGAATACCTATTCCGACACCGCCCGACCCGGCGGGATCCGCACCGGCCTTCGTCGGGGCGAGGCCTGGCTCGACGCCAAGGGGAAATGGGCCTGGATCGCCGCGATGATCCTTGGCTTCGTCTTCTTCTGGCCGGTCGGCCTTGCCCTGCTGGCCTACATGATCTGGGGAAAACACATGTTCGCACGGTCCTGCGGCCATCGCCGCCAAACCCACTCTGACGCGCAGGCCTGGGGTCGCCACGGCTTTCGTGCCGCGCAGATGACGGGCAACCACGCCTTCGACAGCTACAAGGCCGAAGCCTTGCGCCGGCTGGAAGAAGAACAGGACGCGTTCGAGGCCTTCCTGCAACGGCTGCGCAATTCCAAGGACAAGACCGAGTTCGACTCGTTCATGGACGAACGCGCCCGCACCACGACCGCCGAGGCCGCTGACGGGGCCGCCCCCGCGACCACGCCCGCCGCCACGCCTGCCGCCACGCCCGAAACCGGCGCGCGTCCCGGCGAATACTGATCCCGCCGGATCGGTGCTTTGGCCCCGTCCGACCACACCGGTCGGGCGGGGCTTTGCATGACAGCGCCCCGTAGTGACGTCGCAGGGCCGCCGTAGGGCCGTCGTCGTGCCGTCGGGCCGTCGTCGTGCACCCGGCGTTCACCAGCCCTGCACTCGGCGCTTGGCGGATCGGCGCATCGTTGCTAGGCTTGCCTGGTCAAACCGCTTTTTCGGTCCTGTATGCGCCACACGCTGCCTCTTGCGCCCCAATTCTACGTGACGGCGCCGCAAGCCTGCCCCTATCTTCCGGGCCGGATGGAGCGCAAGCTGTTCACCGCCCTGCAAGGCGAACATGCGCAGAAACTGAACGACACGCTGTCGAAACAGGGCTTCCGCCGCAGCCAGAACGTGCTGTACCGCCCGTCCTGCGCCGAATGCTCGGCTTGCCTGTCGGCCCGGATCCGGGTGGCCGACTTCCAGCCGTCGCGCACGCAGAAACGCATCCTGAAGCGCACGGCGCACTTGCGCCGCAATGCAACCTCGCCCTGGGCGACCGAAGACCAGTTCACGCTTTTTCGCCGCTACCTTGACCACCGTCACGCCGATGGCGGGATGGCCGACATGGACATCTTCGAATTCGCCGCGATGATCGAGGAAACGCCGATCAAAAGCCGCGTGATCGAATACACCCGCCCGCCCGGGCCTGGCGAACGCGGTCGCCCCTTGGCTGCCGTCTGCCTGACCGATGTCTTCGATGACGGCCTCAGCATGGTCTACAGCTTTTACGACCCCGACCTGACCGACCAAAGCCTGGGGACCTATATCATCCTGGACCACATCGCCATCGCGCGTGAGGCCGGGCTGCCCTATGTCTACCTGGGCTACTGGGTCCCCGGCAGCCGCAAGATGGGCTACAAGGCCGGGTTCTCGGCGCTGGAGGTATACAAGGCCGGGGCCTGGCAGGACCTGGGCGACCCGGCTGAACACGGCGCCGACCTGCACCCCTTGTCGGTCGATCCGATCGCCGAACAGGTGGCGCGGATCAGCCTGCCCGACACCCGGCTCTGACGGCCAGCGCGCGCCGTGTCCGCCCGCATCTCTGCCCTGGCCCTTGTCGTGCCGGACTATGACGCGGGCATCGCGTTCTATGTCGGCACCCTTGGCTTTCGACTGGTTCAGGACATCGACCAGGGCCACAAGCGCTGGGTCACGGTGGAACCGCACGGTGGCGGCACGCGGCTGCTGCTGGCCCGGGCCGAGGGGGCGGCGCAGACCGCCGCCATCGGCAACCAGGCGGGCGGCCGGGTGTTCCTGTTCCTGCAGACCGACGACTTCGCCCGTGATCACGCCGCGATGCTGGCCGCAGGCGTGACGTTCGAGGAAGCACCCCGTCACGAACCCTATGGCACGGTTGCCGTCTGGCGTGACCCGTTCGGCAACCGCTGGGACCTGTTGCAGCTTGCCAACCCCTGACACCGGGCGCGGAAATTTCAAGAATTCCGCATCGGAGCCTTCAAAGGCTCCGGTCCGATGTCTTTGAAGACATCGCCCTCAGCCCCGCTGGCATAGCGCCACCCCCAGCGCCATCACCGCCAGCCCCGACAGGCGCAGCGGCGTCACCGGGCGCGCGGCGCTGCCCATCAGGCCCGTCACGTCGATGACCGCAGCGCTGACCAGTTGCCCCAGAAGGACGAACAGGATCGCATTGGCCAGCCCGAAGCGCGGGGCGACATAAGTGATCGACAGGATGTAGAACGCCACCAGCCCCCCGCCCAGAAACAGCACCGGCGGCTGGCCCTGCACCTGCGCCAGGGCCCCCTGCGCGCCGGTCAGCACCAGCACCGCCAGCGCTGCCAGCAAGGCGACCGCAAACAGTACCACCGCCGCCGCGACCGAGGACCCGATCCGCTGCCCCAGCCCCGCATTCAGCGCGGCTAGGATGGGAATCCCCACCCCCGCCGCCAGCATCAGGGCGGCATGACGCAGCCCCTCAGCCACCGGCCTTGACCTTCTCGCGATAGTTTATCACCGGCAGGCCGCCGACGCCCCAATCCTCCAGCGCGACCTCGTCGATCACGACAAAGGTCGTCGCCGGCGACTTGTCCAGCACCCGCACCAGAAGATCGGTCACCCCGGCGATCAGCTCGGCCTTCTGGGCAGGCGTCGCGCCTTCGCGGGTGATCTTGATGTTGACGTACGGCATGTCAGCGGTCCTCCTCATAATGGAACACTTTCGAGATCACCTGCCAGCGGTCCTCCAGCCGGATCAGCGTCAGGTAGTCGACAAAGTCGCGCGCACCGATCCGGCAGCGCACCACGGCGCGGGCCGTTACCGGGCCTGCGAACTCGATCGACACGATCTCGTCGGCCCGGGTCTCCCCGCGAGAGGCGGGCGATGGACGGGCATCGACCACCGGGAAATATTCGGCCATGTCGCGATGCAGAAGTGTGCCGTCCGTGGCGCAGACATACTGCGCCATGGGGTGAAAGACCTGCGCCAACCGGCGGGTATCGCTGAAGTGCAGACCATCGAAGTAGGTCACCAGCACTGCCGCCACGGCGGCAAAATCACCCGAGACCGCCATCTTACGCCGCCAGCCCTTCGGCCTTCAGCACGCGCTGCACCGCCGGGCGCGCGGCAACCCGCGCCATGAAGCCCGACAGATGCGGCCAGCGCTCCAGCGCGATGCCCGAGAAATTGGCCCAGTTCGTCACCACGAAGGCATAGGCGTCGGCAATGGTGAAGTCGCGGCCGGTCAGGTGAAAACGGCCATCGGCAAGCCGCCCTTCCAGCCAGTCCAACTTGCCCGCAACCGTTTGCCGCGCCGCCTCGCGCTGGGCATCGGTCGCGGTCGGGCTGAACAGCGGGCCAAAGGCGACATGCAGCTCGGTCCCGGTAAAGTTTAGGACCTCGTTCACCCGCGCCCGTGCCATCGTTCCGCCCGCCGGGGCCAGCGTCAACGTCGTGTCCAGCGCCGTCGCCCGGTCGCCCAGGAACTGCAGGATCGCCGGGCCTTCGGTCAGGACCTCGCCCTCGACCTCCAGCGCCGGGACCTTGCCCTTGGGATTGATGTCGCGATAGTTCGCCCCGCTGGCCGTCTCGCCGTTGGCGGTGTCGACGACCTCGACCGCGAAGTCGCCGCCGATTTCGGCCAGGATGATGTGCGAGGCCATCGAGCAGGCGCCGGGCTTGATATAAAGTTTCATCTGTTGCTCCTTGGTTTCGGATGCCGTCTGGCTAGCGCATTCGATAACCATTGGTAACGGGGTAACTTGCGGTAACGGCATGATTGCAGTATCCGGCCGGTAACCGCCGAAGAAAGGAAGCAGGGATGCCGCTGAAGCGCCGCAAGAACCGCACGCCACACCCGATGTGCCCCCTGTCGGACTGCATGGCCTTTATCGGCGGGGCCTGGACGCCGAACATCATCTGGTATCTTTCGGGCGGACCGCGCCGCTTTTCCGAACTTCGGTCGGACATTCCCCTTGTCTCGGCCAAGGTGCTCACCCAGCGCTTGCGCGAACTGGAAGAGCGGGGCATCCTGATCCGGACCGTGATGGAAACGTCGCCCCCCTCGGTCGAATACGCGTTGACCGGTCTGGGGCGGGAATTCATGCCTGTGATCGCGGCGATTGCCGAGGTAGGCCAGCGGCTGAAGGATCGCGCCTCCACCGCAGTCTGAATACGACATCACGTAAGGGTTGACCGACATGGCGAAACTGCGCTAATTGGACAAATTAGTTTACCAGTTTAACCGGTCCGCCCCATCAACGGCGGCCACCCAAGGGGAGGGGAACGGGATGCAGGCTTTGCTAAGCCTTGCACGCGGCATCGACCGCGTGACCGCCTTAGTCGGCAAGTTCGTGATGTGGCTGATCCTGGTCGCCGTCATCGTCAGCGCCGGAAACGCCATCGTCAGAAAAGCGATGAACTGGTCGTCGAACTCGCTTCTGGAACTGCAGTGGTATCTGTTCGGCGCGGCGTTCATGGGGGCGGCGGCCTATACGCTGCAACAGAACGAACACATCCGCATCGACATCTTCTACGGCACCCGGTCGCGGCGGACCCAGCACTGGATCGACCTGTTCGGCCATGTGGTCTTTACCCTGCCCTTCGTCCTTCTGATGACCTGGATGCTGATCCCTTATGCCTGGCAGGCCTGGAAGATCGGCCAGATCTCCACCAACGCCGGTGGCCTTCTGATCTGGCCCGCCCGGGCGATGCTGGGGGCGGGCTTCATCCTGCTGATCGCGCAGGTCCTGTCCGAGATCATCAAGAAGATCGCCGTCATGCAGGGCCTGATCGAGGACCCCCACCCCTTCATCTCGGCGCATGAGGCGGCAGAACTGGAAGGGGCCACCTTGGCCAGGACGGTCGCCGAGCTGGCCGATGGGGAGAAGCGCTGATGCTGGAATTCATTGCCCTGAACATGGCCCCGATCATGTTCGCAAGCCTGATCGTCTTTCTGCTGCTGGGCTACCCCGTCGCCTTTTCGCTGGCCGCCAACGGGCTTTTCTTCTTTGCCATCGGCGTCTGGCTGGCCCCCTATTCCGAAGGCTCGATCACGCTGGACTGGCCGCTTCTGTTCACCATGCCCGCCCGCCTGTGGGGGGTGATGTCGAACGAGACGCTCTTGGCCATCCCGTTCTTCACCTTCATGGGGATCGTGCTTGAACGATCCGGCATGGCCGAGGATCTGCTGGACACCGTGGGTCAGCTATTCGGGCCGATCCGGGGCGGTCTGGCCTATGCCGTGATCATCGTCGGCGCGCTTTTGGCCGCGACCACCGGCGTGGTCGCCGCATCGGTCATCGCCATGGGCCTGATCTCGCTGCCGATCATGTTGCGCTACGGCTATGACCGGCGGATCGCCAGCGGCGTCATCGCGGCCAGCGGGACCCTGGCGCAGATCATCCCGCCCTCGCTGGTGCTGATCGTGCTGGCCGACCAGCTGGGCCGGTCGGTCGGCGACATGTACAAGGGCGCGCTGATCCCGGGCCTGGTCCTGACCTCGCTGTATATCGGCTACGTCTTCCTTGTCTCGATCATCCGCCCCAACTGGGTGCCCGCCCTGCCCTTGGAGGCGCGGACCCTGGGACACGGGGTCACCTCGCTTCTGGTCGCCCTCGCGGCCTGCATGGGCATCGGCTACGGCGCGCATGTCATGCTTTACGAAACCCAGGGACCGAATGCCGACATCCTGGGGGCCACGGTCGGGATTCTGGCGATCTATGCCTATGCCGTGATCGACAAGACGATGAAGATCAACACGATGTCGCGGCTGGCGCAGCAGGTGATCATCGTCCTGATCCCGCCCTTGGCGCTGATCTTCCTGGTGCTTGGCACGATCTTCCTTGGCATCGCCACCCCGACCGAAGGTGGGGCGATGGGCGCGCTGGGGGCCATGGTGCTGGCCGCGATGAAGAACCGGCTGAACCTGACCGTGATCAAATCGGCGCTGGAATCGACCACGCGGCTTTCCGCCTTCGTCATCTTCATCCTGATCGGCGCGCGGGTCTTTTCGCTAAGCTTCTACGGCGTGAACGGCCATGTCTGGGTCGAACATCTGCTGGTCGGCCTGCCGGGCGGACAGACGGGTTTCCTGATCATCGTGTCGATCCTGGTGTTCCTTCTGGCCTTCTTCCTGGATTTCTTCGAGCTTGCGTTCATCATCGTGCCGCTCTTGATCGCCCCGGCCGTCGCACTGGACATCGACCTGATCTGGTTCGGCATCATCCTGGCGGTGAACATGCAGACCTCGTTCATGCACCCGCCCTTCGGTTTTGCGCTGTTCTACCTGCGCTCGGTCGCGCCGCGCGGACCCTACAGCGACAAGGTCACGGGCGAGCGTCTGGCCGGGGTCTCGACCGGGCAGATCTACTGGGGGGCGGTGCCGTTCGTCGTGATCCAGGTCGTGATGGTCGGCATCGTGATCGCCTTCCCGCAGATGGTGATGCACTACAAGGGGCCGGTGGTCGATCCGTCCAGCATCCAGATCACCGTCCCCGGCTTCACCCCTCTCGCCCCTGCGGCAGGCACGGCCCCGACCGGAGGCGCAACGCTGGGGGCTCCAAACCTGGGCGCCCCGAATCTGGGCGCACCGAACCTGGGGGCACCAAACCTGGGCGCGCCAAACCTGGGGGCGCCCAACCTTGGCACCACGGCCCCGGCCGAAGGGACAGCAACCCCTGCCCTGCCCCAGCCCAACCTTGGTGCGCCCGCACTTGGGGCTCCGGTCGTCACGCCCTGACAGATCCTGCCGTCAGTCGATCAGAACCCCGGCCCGCAAGGCCGGGGTTTTTTCATGCCCGCCGCGACCCCCACTTTCACAAACGAAAACGGCCCCGAGGTCTCCCCCGGGGCCGTCCTGTCGATCCCGAAAGGATCAGAGCTTGTTGGCCTGCTGCTGCGACATCATGAAGACGTCGTAGTTGTACTCGGCGATCTGCGCGTTCAGATAGGCGTCGCGGCGGAAGGCCGACTGGCTTTCCCAGATCTTCTTGAAGGTCTCGTTCGTGGCGCTCACTTCGGCATAGGTCGCCGCCGCCGCGTCAAAGGCCGCCGACAGCACGTCCTGCGGCAGCGGGCGCAGTTGCGCGCCGTTGGCCACCAGCGATTTCAACGCCGTCGGGTTCTTCCAGTCATAGCTGGCCAGCATGTCGGTGTTGGCCACCGTGCAGCCCGCCTTCAGCGCCGCCTGATACGCGGTCGGAAGTTCTTTCCACTTGTCCAGGTTGATCATCGTGGCGATCGACGGACCACCTTCCCACCAGCCGGGATAGTAGTAGTAGGGCGCGACCTTGTAGAACCCCAGCTTTTCGTCGTCATACGGCCCGACCCATTCGGCCGCGTCGATGGTGCCCTTTTCCAAGCTGGGATAGATGTCGCCACCCGCGATCTGCTGCGGCACGACGCCCAGCTTTTCGATCACCTTGCCGGCAAAGCCGCCGATCCGCATCTTCAGGCCCTGCAGGTCCGCGACCGAGTTGATCTCTTTGCGGTACCAGCCCGCCATCTGCACACCGGTGTTGCCGGCCGGGAAGGCGATCAGGTTCTGCGTGGCGTAGAACTCGTTCATCATGTCGATGCCGCCGCCATAGTAGAACCAGGCGTTGATCATCCGGGCGTTCAGGCCGAACGGAACGGCCGCGCCCAGGGCATAGACCGGGTCCTTGCCCCAATAGTAGTAGGGCACCGTGTGGCAAGCCTCGACCGTGCCCGATGCCACGGCATCCGCCGCTTCCAGGCCCGGAACCAGTTCACCCGCCGGAAAGACCTGCAGCGTGAACTTGCCGTCGGTCATTTCGGACACGGCCTTCGACATCGTGTCGGCGGCACCAAAGATGGTGTCCAGCGACTTGGGGAAGGACGAAGTCACACGCCAGGTCACCGTCGGATTTTCCTGGGCGATGGCCGGTGCAGCCAGGGTCGCGGCAGCCCCGGCGGCCACGCCGCCCACGGTTGCCTTGGTCAGAAAGGAACGTCGATCCATTCAGGTCTCCTCCACTGTTTCTGGTCGTGCCGGGCACAAGGGTTCGACCAGCGCCCGGCATCGGTGGCAGAACCCTAGAGAACCTTATCGCGGTTGAGAACTCAAATCTGTCACCACAACCGGCAATGCGGTCAGAAAACCTTACCAAAGCGCGAAAGTCTTGCCCCATGCGCGCTGTTGGCGCTAGCAACCGCCGGATGAATGCCCAAGGAACTGGCATCTGCCCAAAAGCGACCGCACACTGGGCGTCAAGGAAGGCAGCGGCAGAATCACCCAAGGGCGGAAACCATGTTCAGCTACGTCGCGCTTGGGACCCGGGACCTGGCCCGCGCGGTCCGGTTCTATGACGCGGCGCTTGCGCCCTTGGGCCACCACCGCATCGCCGACTACGACGCCACGGCGCTGTCCGCTGCCTGGGGGCTGGACGATCCCGGCCCGCATCTGTGGCTGACCCAGCCGTTCGACGGCCAGCCCGCCAGCGTCGGCAATGGCACCATGGTCTCGTTTCTGGCCCACAGCCGTTCTGCAGTGGACGCGTTTCACGCGGCAGCCCTGGCGCAGGGCGGCACGGACGAAGGCCCGCCCGGCCTGCGCCCGCAGTATGGACCGGATTTCTATGCGGCCTATGTCCGCGACCCGGACGGCAACAAGCTGAACGCAGTCTGTTACCGCCCGGACGACACCGCGGGGCCTTGAGGCCCCGTCGCTTAGGCCCCGTCGCTTGGGCCCCGTCGCGGCGTCAGATCAGGCCTTCGGCGCGCATCGCGGCCTGGACGGCGGGACGTGCTGCAACCCGGTCGCGCAACGCCACCAGATGCGGGAACTTCGTCAGGTCGTGACCAGCGCCCTTGGACCAGTTGGTCACCGTGAAAAGATAGGCATCCGCCGGCGTGTAGCTATCCCCGGCCAGATAGGCGCGGCTGGCCAGCTTGTCCTCGATCACCTGCAACCGCGCGTCCAGCAGGGCCAGTTGCGCGGCCTTTGCCTCGCCCTCCAGCCCGCGAAAGAACGGCGAGTAGGTCTTGTGCACCTCGGTCGAGACATAGTTCAGCGCCTCGGTCAGGCGGGCGCGGGCCAGCGTGCCAGGGGCAGGCAGCACGCCCGGGGCGGCGCTGTCCATCACATGCTGCATGATCGCCACGCCCTCGGTCAGCACGTCGCCGCTGTCCAGAACCAGAACCGGCACCGCCCCGCGCGGGCTGACGGCCCGGAAATCCGCGCCCGTTTCGGTGACCTTGTCGCGCAGGTCCACCTTCTCGGCCGAGTGGGCCACCCCAGCCTCGTTCAGCGTGATGTGCGAGGCCAGCGAGCAGGCCCCCGGCGAATAATACAGCTTCATGGCAGTCCCCTTTGTCCGCCCCGTTCAGCGGGCGTCGGCGCCCCCCTTACCCCGCGCCGCGCGCCCTGTCGTCCCCCCGATGCCCCGCATCGCCGCGCAAGGACCGTGCCAGAATGCACCGTATTGTGAAAGTTGCGCCACGCGACAACCTGCCGCAAGAAAAGTTCAAAAATACCGGCACCCAGCGACATTTTCTGTTTGCAAATCCCGTTGACGCCCGGCATATCCCCGCCTAAGTTCCGACCGAACGTGAAGGGGATGGGCCAATGGCCAGACTTCTTGTCATCGTAGGAAGGACGCGCATGGGCCGGTGACGGTTGACCATAGTGGTTCCCATGCGCCCCCGAAGGAAACCTCGGGGGCTTTTTGTTGCGCTGAATGGAGACGGAAATGACGACGCAGATGACCGGAGCAAGAATGGTGATTCAGGCCCTGAAGGACCAGGGTGTCGAGGTCGTCTTCGGCTATCCCGGCGGGGCCGTGCTTCCGATCTATGACGAGCTGTTTCAGCAAAACGACATCCGCCATGTCCTTGTCCGCCACGAACAGGGCGCGGTGCACATGGCCGAAGGCTATGCCCGGTCCACTGGCAAGCCCGGCGTGGCGCTGGTGACCTCGGGCCCCGGGGCCACGAACGCCGTGACCGGCCTGACCGATGCCTTGATGGATTCGATCCCGATCGTGGTCCTGACCGGCCAGGTCCCGACCTTCATGATCGGCACCGACGGGTTCCAGGAGGCGGATACGGTGGGCATCACCCGGCCCTGCACCAAGATGAACTGGCTGGTGAAGGACACCGCAAGGCTGGCCGACACGATCCATCAGGCCTTCCACGTCGCCACCCACGGCCGCCCCGGCCCGGTGCTGGTCGACATCCCCAAGGACGTGCAATTCGCCACCGCCGACTATATCCCGGCCGAAAAGGCGAAGGTCAGCCACTACCAGCCCCGCACCGAAGGCGACCCGGCCCGGATCGCGCAACTGGTGGAGCTGATGGAAACCGCCGAACGCCCGGTCTTCTACACCGGTGGCGGGGTGGTGAACTCTGGTCCGCAGGCCAGCAAGCTGTTGCGCGACCTGGTGGCGGAAACCAATTTCCCGATCACCTCCACGCTGATGGGGCTTGGCTCTTATCCCGCCTCGGGCAAGAACTGGCTGGGGATGCTGGGGATGCACGGCCTTTATGAGGCCAACCTTGCCATGCACGGCTGCGACGTGATGATCAACATCGGCGCGCGGTTCGATGACCGGATCACCGGGCGGATCAAGGATTTCAGCCCGCAGTCCAAGAAGGCGCATATCGACATTGACGCCTCGTCGATCAACAAGGTGATCCGCGTCGATGTGCCGATCGTCGGTGACGTGACCCGCGTGCTGGAGGAGGCGCTCCGCCAATGGCGCGCGCGCGGATCAAAGACCAACCAGCGCGGGCTGGCGATGTGGTGGAAACAGATCGACGAATGGCGGGCGGTGAAATGCCTGTCCTACAAGCCCTCGACCACCACGATCAAACCGCAATACGCGCTGGAACGGCTGGAGGCGCTGACCAAGGGCCGCGACCGCTATATCACCACCGAAGTCGGCCAGCACCAGATGTGGGCCGCGCAATTCCTGGGGTTCGAGGATCCGAACCGCTGGATGACCTCGGGCGGTTTGGGGACGATGGGCTACGGCCTGCCCGCCAGTATCGGCGTGCAGATCGCCCATCCTGAGGCGCTGGTCATCAACGTGGCCGGTGAGGCGTCCTGGCTGATGAACATGCAGGAAATGGGCACCGCCATGCAGTTCCGCGCGCCGGTCAAGCAGTTCATCCTGAACAACGAACGCCTTGGCATGGTCCGCCAGTGGCGGAACTGCTGCACGGCGAACGCTATTCGTCGTCGTGGAGCGAAAGCCTGCCGGATTTCGTGAAACTGGCCGAGGCGTTCGGCTGCAAGGGCATCCTTTGCTCCGACCCGAAAGACCTGGACGACGCGATCAACGAGATGCTGGCCTACGACGGCCCGGTGATCTTTGACTGCCGGGTGGAAAAGCACGAAAACTGCTTCCCGATGATCCCCTCAGGCAAGCCGCACAATGAAATGCTGCTCTCGGCCGACGCGGATGCCTTCAAGTCCGGCGCGGTGCTGGTGTGACCTGTCGGAGGGGGGGGTCATACCCCCCGATCCGTTGGTTTCTTGAACCAACGGCCTAGCCCGCGGGATACTTTTGCAAGGATGAAAGACAGATCATGTCCGCACTGAACATCAAGAAAGGCTCGACGAGCCACTCCGCCTACGACCTCCGCACCGCGAATTCCGAGGTCGAGGAAAGCCACACCCTTGCGGTGATCGTGGAAAACGAACCCGGCGTGCTGGCCCGCGTCATCGGGCTTTTCTCGGGGCGGGGCTACAACATCGACAGCCTGACCGTCGCGGAAGTGGACCATACTGGGCACCGCAGCCGGATCACCATCGTCACCCGTGGCACGCCTGCCGTGATCGACCAGATCGAGGCGCAGCTTACCCGCATGGTCCCGGTGCATGAGGTGCAGGACCTGACGATGGAAGGGCCAAGCGTCCAGCGCGAACTGGCGCTCCTCAAGGTCGCGGGCAAGGGTGCCGCACGGGTCGAGGCGCTGCAACTGGCCGAGATTTTTCGCGCGAACGTGGTCGACAGCACGCTGGAAAGCTTCGTCTTCGAAATGACCGGCACACCCGACAAGATCGACGCCTTCGCCGACCTCATGCGCCCCCTGGGCCTGCTGGAAATCGCCCGCACCGGCGTCGCCGGCCTGAAACGCGGGGTCTGACGCCATGCGCGCTCTTGCACTTCCGCTGTGCCTTCTGCCGGGCACCGCCCTTGCCGAGGCCTATCATGACCTGGGCCGACCCGAACAATGTGGGGCCTACGCTGAAGCCTCCTATGACCGGGACACCTGGTTTCCCGGTGGCGAGGGTGGCCTTATCACCCTGACCGATCCGCAAACCGTGCGCGGGCTGAACGCCATGCTGTTCGAGGGGGTGATCAGCGAAGAGGGGTTCTCGGACCCTGCCGGTCGCATTCTTGCCATGCGCGGTCCGCTGGCATCGGTTGACGGGATGTCGACGGATGAGGTCGTGATCATCATGACCGACTCGGGCATCCGCATCCTGCAACGCTGCCCCTGACGCGCAGCGCGGCGTAGGGTGGGCAATCTGCCCACCTTCCCTAGCGCCCGGTGAACCTCGGCGCGCGCTTTTCCTGAAACGCCGCCACGCCTTCACGAAAGTCCCCGGACGCGCCGCAGACCCCCTGCAGCCGGGCCTCCACCGCCAACTGCGCCTCCAGCGGCTGATCGAAGGCCCCGCGCAGCGCCTGTTTCAGCGCCGCATAGGCCCCGGTCGGTCCCTTCGCCAGGTGCGCCGCCCGCGCGGCGACGACCAGGGCGAACTGGTCATCCGGCACCGCCTCCCAGATCATCCCCCAGTCGGCCGCGCGCGCCGCAGGCACAGGCTCTGCCAGAAGGGCCGCCCCCATCGCCCGCTGCACCCCCACGCGCCGGGGCAGGAACGAGGTTCCGCCCGCGTCCGGGATCAGCCCGATCCGGGCGAAGGCCTGGATGAACACCGCACTTTCCGCCGCGATCACCAGATCGCAGGCCAGCGCCAGATTGGCCCCCGCCCCCGCCGCAACCCCGTCCACCGCCGCAATCACCGGCACCGGAGCGTCAACAATCGCCCGGATCATCGGCACATATTCGTCGTTCAGCGTCGCTTCGAACCCGGCCTCATCCAGCCCGGTCGCATCGCCCAGATCCTGGCCCGAGCAAAAGCCCCGCCCTGCCCCGGTCAACACGATCACCCGCGCCGAATGTCCCGCCAGCAGCGCCGACGTCAGCGCGGCCCGCAATGGCCGGTTCAGCGCGTTCATCACCTCGGGTCGGTTCAGCGTGATCCGGCAGATGCCGCCCTCAACCTCGACCGTGACCAATTCCGACATGTGCGACCTCCTGCCCCTGACGCACCCTAGCGGGAGCGCGGAACAAGCCAAGCCAGACGCCACGTCACGCCACGCGCCCGCGTAGGGTGGGCAATCTGCCCACCTTTGCTTGCGTCAGGGTTTAAGGATTTCCTTCAGCCGCGCTTCTTCGGCCTCGGTCAAGGCCGCCTCGGGCGCGATCCGCCGCCGCTGTGAGGCGACCGCCACCCCAACTCCGGCCAGCAGCAGCGCCGGGCCGGCCAGCCACAGGATCAGGTTCAGTCCCGTGGCCCGCGGGTTGTACAGCACGAACTCGCCATAGCGCGCCACGATATAGTCCACCACCTCGGCGTCCGTATCCCCCGCCACCAGCCGCTCGCGGATGATCAGCCGCAAATCCCGGCTGATCGGAGCGCTGGAATCGTCGATCGTCTCGCCCTGGCAGACCGGGCAGCGGATGTCGCGGCTGATCTCGCGGGCGCGGGCTTCCAGCGCCGGGTCGGCCAGCATCTCGTCGGGCTGCACCGCCAGAACCGGCGAGGCGGCCAGCAGCAGCGCAAGGGCGTAGGGTGGGCAATTTGCCCACCATCGTTTCAGGAACACCCTCATTCCGCAGGCACCCCCACCAGCTTGCGCGCGCCCGCCGCCACCCGGTAGCGCCGGTCGCTCAGCGACAGCAGACCGCCAAAGGCCATCAAAAGGCAGCCTGCCCACAGCCAGTTGGCAAAGGGCTCGATGTAGCTGCGCACCGCCCAGCCGCCCGAGGCCTGCTTGTCGCCCAGCACCAGATACAGGTCGCGCAGAAAGCCATAGTCGATGGCAGCTTCCGTCGTCGGCATCGCCGCGACCGGATAGACCCGCTTTTCCGGGGTCAGGACCGTGACCAGTGCCCCGCCGCGCGTCACCGTCATCCGGCCCAAGGTCGAAAAGTAGTTCGGCCCCTCGACCTCGGACACCTCATCCAGCCGCACCTCGTAAGACCCCAGGGGAAAGCTTTCGCCGATCTGGACCACGCGGATATCCTCGACCTTCCAGGACAGCATCGCCGCCACCGCAAAGACCGTGATCCCCATGCCGCCATGTGCCACCGCCTTGCCCCAGTCGGCGCGCGGCAGGCGGCCCAGCCGTGCCAGCCGCTCACCGGCCGCCCCGCGCCCGGTCCGCGACCACAGGTCGGTCACCGCCCCCGCGACGACCCAGACGCCCAGCAACACCCCGACCGGCCCCAGCGCGGTCCGCCCGCTTTGCATTGCAAAGGCCAGCGCCGCCAGCGCCAGCGCCAGCACAAGCGCCGGGATCAGCCCGCGCAGGGATCGGCCCACCGACCCGCGCTTCCAGGCCAGCATCGCCCCCGGCGGCAGGATCAGCGCCAGAGCGACCATGAACGGCGTGAAGGCCGCGTTGAAGAACGGCTCGCCGACGCTGACCGACCGGCCCAGGAACAGCTCGGCAATCAAGGGCCAGATCGTGCCGATGAACACGACAAAGGCCGCGACGCTCAGCAGGATGTTATTGGCGATCAGCGCGGATTCCCGGCTGACCAGCGCGAACAGTCCCTTCGCCTCCATCGCGCCCGCCCGCAGCGCGAACAAGACCAGCGCGCCGCCGGTAAAGACGCCCAGGATCATCAGGATGAACACCCCGCGTTCAGGATCATTGGCAAAGGCGTGGACGCTTGTGATCACCCCCGACCGCACGATGAACGTGCCGATCAGGCTGAAGCCGAAGGCCATGATCGCCAAGAGGATCGTCCAGGCCTTCAGGCTTTCGCGCTTTTCCACCACGATCGCGCTGTGCAGCAGCGCCGCCGCCAGCAGCCAGGGCATGAAGCTGGCGTTTTCCACCGGGTCCCAGAACCAGAACCCGCCCCAGCCAAGCTCGTAATACGCCCACCAGGACCCCAGCGCGATGCCGATGGTCAGGAAGATCCAGGCCGCCAGCGTCCAGGGCCGCACCCAGCGCGCCCAGGCCGCATCGACCCGGCCCTCGATCAGCGCGGCGACAGCGAAACTGAACGCCATCGAAAGCCCGACATAGCCCAGATACAGGAACGGCGGATGAAACGCCAAACCGGGGTCCTGCAACAAGGGGTTCAGGTCGCGCCCGTTCATCGGCGGGACTTCCAGCCGCCAGAACGGGTTCGAGGTCAGAAGCAGGAAGGCCAGGAACGCCACCCCGATCATCGCCTGCACCGCCAGCACCCGCGCCCGCAGCCGCGTCGGCAGATTGGCCCCGAACAGCGCGACGGCCGCGCCATAGACCGCCAGGATCAGCACCCAAAGCAGCAAGGACCCCTCATGGTTGCCCCAGGTCCCGGCGATCTTGTACAGCATCGGCTTGGCGGTATGCGAATTCTGGTAGACCACCGCCAACGAGAAGTCCGACACCACGAACGCCCAGGTCAGCACTCCGAAGGCAAAGGCGACCAGCGCAGCCTGCGCCAGCGCCGCCGGTCCGGCCAGCGCCATCAGCCGAACGTCGCCGCGATGCGCACCCCACAACGGCAGAGTGGCCTGCACCAGCGCCACCATCAGCGCCAGAATCA
>JAKQLM010000772.1 GCA_029567145.1 Pseudomonadota bacterium | reverse complement strand
AAACTGGTGCTGGCGCCCCTTCTGCTGCCGGGGCAAAAACTCAAGATCGTGGCGAATCTGCCCTATAACGCCGGCACCCCGATCCTGCTGAATCTGCTGCGGCAGCGCGACCGGGTCGCCCGACTGGTGCTGATGTTCCAGAAGGAAGTGGCCAACCGACTGACCGCACGGCCCGGCGACCGCAACTGCGGGGCGCTGTCCCTTCAGGTCCAGGCGCAGGCCAAGGTCGAGGCCCTGTTCGATGTGTCGCCCGAGCGGTTCATTCCCCGCCCCAAGGTGTGGTCGAGCGTGGTGCGCATCACGCCCCTGGCGCTTGACGCACCAAGGGCAGCAATCGTGGATGACCCCGGGTTCGAGGGGTTTTTGCGCGCGCTGCACGCCCAACCCCGCAAGACCGTGTCAAATTCCCTGGCCGACGGTCTCATGTGGGAACGCGCGCCCATTGAAGCCGCGCTAGTCGCCATTGGTATCGACCTGCGGGCGCGCCCCTGTACCGTGACGCCCGATCAGGCGATCCGACTCTGGCAGGTCATGGGATCCCGATGACCTTGTCCTGGATGTAGCCTTCGCGACCGGATGCCAGTCGAACCCGCACGAAGTTCCCCCGTGTCTCGATCACCCGGGCTTCCACGGCCTCGGGCAAGATCATCGCGGGCTCCAGATCGGTGACGGAATCGTACAGTCCCGCCTGCGTGGCAGTGACCACCGCGATTCGGTAGTCGGCCACGCGCCCGGTCCCATAGGCCGCAATTCCGGCCAGGATGGTCAGCACGGTCAGGACGATCGCGGCCGCGGTCATTCGCCCGCGCCAGGACGACCCGCGAGACAATCGCCACAGGCCGAGCGCCGTGAACAGCAGGGCCCACGATCCGATGAATGCCAGCAAAGCTGGCGTTGCCGACCATTCCCCGAACAGGGCCGTCCACACATCGTGATACGCACCGAACACGAAGTTCTGACCACCCCCGTCCTCATTCTGGTTCAGTGAGGCACGAATACGGTCCAGATTGACCGCGGCCAGTTCTGCGGCCGCGCTGTCCGGGTCCACCCGAATGGCCCGATGCAGGTAGACGATGGCCTTGCCACTCATTCCTGCACGAAACTGCGCGGCCCCAAGATTCACCAGGAGGTCCGGCGACCATACCTCGTAGCGGCCGTGCATCTGTTCGAAGACCCGCGCGGCCTCCTCGAAGCGC
>JAKQLM010000764.1 GCA_029567145.1 Pseudomonadota bacterium | reverse complement strand
ACTGTTGCGGGCCACGAGATCGTGATTTCCGGCGATGCCATGGGCGAGGCGACGTTGCAGGTCGACGGCGAAAAGCTGCATGAAAACGGCGCGATCTATCTTGACCCGGACCTGCAGGACATTGGCGGGCTGGCGGTGGTGACTGGGGCTGCCGGGTCGGGCGGCAATGCCTGCAACGCGGCACCTTTCGTGCTGGCTCTGCCCGAAGGCGCCCCGGCGCAGTTCTTTGGCCCGGTCGACAGCTGCGCCTATCTTTTGCCGCATGTCGAGGCGGAGACGCTGATCTTCACCTCGGACCCTTTGCCCGGCTATCCCGGCGAAGTCTGGGTCTGGACCCCCGGCAAGGGCTTTGCTGCCGGTGAGGCGGTGGGATTTGCCGGAAGCGAGGGTTGGGAGGCATTTGACGGCCTTGCCGCGGCCCATCCGGCGGACGCGCTGAAGATCACCCCGGTGCTTGAGGCGCTGGAAGCGGGGCTTGGGGCCGATTACCCGATTTTTGCGGAACGGATTTCCGACCTGGGCTCGGGCGATCTGACGGCAGGGGGGTATCTTGGGCAGGCCTGCCTGAAAGCCACCTGCGACGACGATTGGGCGCTTTTGTATATCGACCGTGAAAGCCATGGCGTCTTTGCCGCCTGGGCTGTTACCGGCACAGCCGAGATGAAGCTGTGGCCCGCCGATAAGGCCACTTGGCCCGCCGAGGCGCTGGCCGCCCTGCCTGCCCCGGTTGCGGAGTAGCCCCCATCTGGACGGCCTTCGCCCACCCACCCCGCCGTCCGAGTGAGAGCGGCGACTGGGTTACGCTGGGGGTTTCGGCTTTTTGGCCAGCCCGTAGTTGCCCATGAAGGCCAGATTGCCGTGGTGGGTGATCCTTGCCGTTTCATGGCACCAGATATCGCCGCCACACCCGTCGATCCAGCGGCGGCAGAAGGATGTGTCCTCACCATGCAGCACGGCACCACCGCGACCGCGCAGGTGGCTGAAGAAGTCGTGGAAATCGGCACCGGGATAGCCCGATCCGTTGAAGCCGGGGACGGGCAGGGCAACCT
>JAKQLM010000753.1 GCA_029567145.1 Pseudomonadota bacterium | reverse complement strand
ATGGTGAACGGAGAGTTGTCGGCCAGGCGGGTCAGGACCTGAAGGTCGGTTCCAAGGTAGACCACGCGCTCGACGGTGGCCTGCAGGTCGCCGGTGGGGGCGATGGTCACCCGCTCGGGGCGGATGGACAGGGCGTGGCGGCCAAGGGTGGTGCTGGCTGACGGGCAGGTCAGCCAGCACCACCCTTGGCAGGGTGACGGTCGCGCGACCTTCGGATACAGACTCAACATCGACCTGCAATATATTGGTTTCGCCGATGAAATCCGCCACAAAGCGATTGACCGGGGCCTCATAGATATCGCGCGCGGTGCCGATCTGCTGGACGCGGCCGTTTGACATGACGGCGATCCGGTCGGACATGGTCAGGGCTTCTTCCTGGTCATGGGTCACGAAGATGAAGGTGATGCCGGTGTCTTCCTGCAACTGCTTCAATTCTACCCGCATCGCTTGCCGCAGCTTGAGGTCAAGCGCAGACAGCGGCTCGTCCAGAAGGAGGACCTTGGGCGCGGGGGCCAGCGCGCGGGCAAGGGCGACGCGCTGCTGCTGGCCGCCGGAAAGCTGGGCGGGCAGGCGGTCGGCGAACTGCGACAGATGCACCATCTCCAGCATCCTGCCGGCCCGGGCGCGGCGGGTGGACAGGTCCACGCCCTGCATCTTCAGCCCGAAAGCCACGTTGTCGATCACCGACATGTGCGGAAACAGGGCATAGGCCTGAAAGACGGTGTTGACCGGGCGCTTGTTCGGCTCCAACCCCGCGATGTCCTGACCGAACAGGCGGATTTCGCCCGAGGTGATGGTCTCGAACCCGGCGATCAGGCGCAGAAGCGTGGTCTTGCCGCAGCCCGAGGGGCCAA
Organism: Pseudomonadota bacterium; assembly: GCA_029567145.1. Classification (GTDB taxonomy): domain Bacteria; phylum Pseudomonadota; class Alphaproteobacteria; order Rhodobacterales; family Rhodobacteraceae; genus Tabrizicola. The sequence continues at coordinate 1,878 of JAKQLM010000753.1, read as the reverse complement.
GGAGGGTGAAGAACTCGTTGTCGGCAATCGCCAGCGACACGCCATGCAGGGCGGTTACGGAGCCGTAGGATTTGACGGCGTCGCGGATGTCGACAGCGGTGGACATTGGCTGGCTCATACCCCCAGATTGATCCAGAAAGGCTAGTCCCGGCCATGGCGGGGGGTATATACCCCCAATGAGGTATGAGGAGAGCGATGATGCAGCCGCTGCCGAACCTTGCCGAAACCCGTCTGGCCGATGCAATCGCGCGGATCGGGCGCGACGGGTTCGAGGCGGTGTTGTGGGACCTGTTCCTGGCCGTGGTGCAGCCCGACAACCTGATCATACTGGCCTACCGCGACGCCGGGCCGCCGCTGGTCCTGTATCGCCGCTTCGGCAATCCGCAGGTCTTTGCCGAACTGGACCGGACCTATGTCGCGGGCGCGTTCCGGCTGGATCCCTATTACGACCTGCACCGCCAGCGTGCGCCGGACGGGGTCTACCGGCTGCGCGACATTGCGCCGGACGCGTTTCATCGCAGCCGCTATTTCATCGAATACTACGACCAGACCACGCTGACCGACGAGATCACCTTTGTCGTCTGGCCCGCGCCAGGTGTGTCGTTGAACCTGTGCCTGGGGCGGGATGCCTCGTCGGGGCGGGGGTTCGGGGCGGCGGACCTGGAGGTGTGTCAGCGGCTTGGACCGGTGGTCACGGCGCTGGCGCGGGCGCATTGGCGCGGGATTGCGGAAAGCGCGGGCCCGGCCGAGGACACCGCAGCGGTGCTGGCGCGGTCGGCCGAACGGCTGCACGGCATCGCGCTGTCCCCCCGGCAGGCCGAGGTCGCGCTTTTGATCCTGCGCGGGCATTCGACGGTGTCGATCAGCCTGCGGCTGGGCCTTTCGCCGCAGACGGTGAAGGTGTTTCGCAAGCAGTTGTACCAGCGCTGCGCGATTTCGTCCCAGGCCGAGCTTTTCGCGCTGATGCTGCCGCTGCTGAAGGCCGGATAGGGACGGTGGGCAGATTGCCCACCCTACGACCCGCTCTGATCCCCGGCGTGCAGATCGGCTTTCGGGCGGGCATCCACGGGCATCGTGCCGGTGGCCAGATACAGCGCCTGTTCGGCGATGGTGGTGGCGTGGTCCCCGGCGCGCTCGATGTTCTTGGCGATGAAATGCATGTGCATCGACGGGCCGATGTTGGCCGGGCTTTCCATCATGTAGGTGAACAGCGACCGGAACAGAGTGTTGTACATCTGGTCGATGTCCAGATCCCGGGCGCGGACCGCTTCGGCCAGGGTCGCGTCGCGGGTGGCCAGCGCGCGGGTCGCGTCGTCCAGCATCCGGGAGACCAGCAGCGTCATCCGGCGGATCGTGCCGGAATGGCCGTCGACCGGCGCGGATTGCGGGATCAGGCGGGTGCGCTTGGCGACGTTCTTGGCATAGTCGCCGACCCGTTCCAGGCTGTGAGCGGCGCGCATCACCGCCAGCACCAGCCGCAGGTCGCGGGCGGTGGGCGCGCGGCGGGCGATCAGGCTGGCGGCTTCGGTCTGGATGAAATCCTCCAGCGCGTCGATGGCGCGGTCGCCGGCGATGATCCGGTCTGCGGTGGGCAGGTCGTGCTTTTCCAGGGCCTTGGCCGCATCGACCAGGGCGGTTTCGGCCAGGCCGCACAGCCGCATCAGATGGGCCTGAAGTGATTCGAGATCCCGGTCAAAGGCCGAAAGGATGTGCTGTTCGCTGGAGGACATATGCTGTTCCTTACCCGATGCGCCCGGTGATGTAGGCTTCGGTCCTGGGGTCCTTCGGGTTGGTAAAGATCGCGGGCGTGTCGCCGTATTCGACCAGGTTCCCGAGGTGGAAGAACGCGGTCTTCTGGCTGACCCGGGCGGCCTGTTG
>JAKQLM010000740.1 GCA_029567145.1 Pseudomonadota bacterium | reverse complement strand
TGTCGTCGTGCCGCGGTCGATCATCACTTTGGCCGAGGACGGTCAGCTGGGCCTGCGAGTCGTCGGGGCAGACAACCTGGCACAGTTCGCGGCGGTGCAGATCATCGACGACACCGCCGATGGCCTGGTCGTGACCGGGGTGCCCGAAGGTGTGCGCATCATCACGGCGGGGCAGGATCTGGTCCGCGACGGCGAGAAGGTCGAAGTCGCGCCCGAGGTCGGCCAATGAGGATCGTCGAAACCGCCATTGCCAATGCAAGGCTGACGATCTCGGTCCTTTTGTTCCTGATGCTGGCCGGGACGATGGCCTATGTCTCAATCCCCAAGGAAGCCGAGCCGGACATCCAGATCCCGATCCTTTATGTCAGCATGTCCTATTCCGGCATCTCGCCCGAGGACAGCGAGCGGTTGCTGCTGCGGCCGATGGAAACCTCGTTGAAGTCGATCACGGGGATCAAGAAGATGACCTCGACCGCCTATCAGGGCGGGGGCAACGTGCTGATCGAGTTCCAGGCCGGGGCCGACCTGAAGAAGGCGCTGGATGATGTGCGCAACAAGGTCGACATGGCGCGACCCGAACTGCCGGATGGGGCCGACGAGCCGACCGTGAACGAGGTCAACCTGTCCGAGTTCCCGATCCTGGTGATCACCCTGTCGGGTGACGTGCCGGAACGGGTGCTGGCCACCGCAGCGCGAGAGCTGCGCGACCGGATCGAGGAACTGCCGCCGGTGCTGGAGGCCAACCTGCAGGGCGTCCGCGATGATCTGGTCGAGGTGGTGATCGACCCCGGCAAGCTGGCAAGCTATGGCTTGCGGCCCGATATCCTGATCGCGGGCTTTGCCGCAGGCAACCAGCTGGTTGCGGCGGGTGCGCTGGAAGGCGCGATGGGCCGCTATGCGATCAAGGTGCCGTCGCTGCTGGAAACCGTGCCGGACGTGGCCAACCTGCCCATCGTGTCGACCGGAACCGCGACGGTGCGGGTGGGCGACATCGCCACCATCCTGCCCACGCTGAAGGACCCCGACACGATCACCCGCCTGAACGGCCAGCCCGCCGTCGCGATCGAAGTGTCGAAAAGGTCGGGCGCGAACCTGATCGAGACGGTGGATCAGGCCAAGGCGGTG